>NZ_CP041036.1:2479219-2789122 GCF_006385555.1 Shewanella polaris
GATCATCACTTCACGAGAGTTGCGAGTAAACAACAGTACTCCTAACTCTTGTTCCAGCATGGCAATATGACGGCTAATAGCCGGTTGCACGGTGTTGAGCTCACGAGCCGCACCAGAAAAACTTTGATGTGACGCTACGCTGATAAAACTTTTCAGTGTTTTTATATCCACAATCACCTCAAATACGTTTTCGCTATAGATTCCATAAAATAATAACATTTTCATTATAGATGCTAACACTTTACTCTATAGCCAAATTATATTTAACCTCAACTCGGGTTAAGAGGTGGGATATGTAAGGCAAAAATGACAATATTCGGCCTATTTCATATCAAACTTGTCATTTGTTTTACTAACAAGGCGCATCGGTGCGTCAATAGCGAGTCAATTCAACACAGTTAGCGAGACAAAGGACTTTTTGATAACCGTTTATCCCGAGCGGAGGTTATTTACAAAGCCCCAATCACTGTTTAGTCAGCCAAAGGCAGATAAATTAGTTGCCATCGAGGGAATATATGAAAAGTTTACAACAGCAAACAGAAGCCAAAATTAACGAGGGACGACAAAAGAACCCTGATTTTATGAAAATCGTCGACGATATTATTGAGCAAGCAAAAGTATTTCAACAAGGTAATAGTGCGATTGACCTTGGCCAAAAAGCGCCTGATTTTTCATTAGCTAATTCAGATGGACAATCAATATCCTTAATTGATTTACTGCAACAAGGCCCTGTTGTAGTGACATTTTATCGTGGCAGTTGGTGTCCGTACTGCAACCTACAGCTTAGAGCATTACAAGCACGTTTAGCAGATATTCAAGCCCTTGGAGCTCAATTAGTTGCCATCAGTCCGCAAGTACCAGATGGCTCTATGACAAAAGATGAAATGAATAATTTAGACTTTTTTGTATTGTCTGATCAAGACGCAAAAGTGGCCTCACAATATGGTGTTGCTTGGGAAGTACCGGCGTTTCTCTCTCAGCATATGCGAGTAGATCGCAAACTTGATCTTGAGGCAATCAATAACGGCAATGGCAGTGTATTACCTATTCCCGCTACATTTGTCATCGACCGTGACGGAGTTGTCACCTGGCGCTATGTCGACGTTGACTACAGAACACGTTCAGAGCCGGATGATATTATCGAGGCATTAAAAAAGTTAACGTAATGACTTCTGACCTAATCAATAGCCCTTGTCTGTAAAAAATAGTTTAGCTAACCAATGTGCTGGCTAATGGTGTTTACTACGCTAACACCATCATAGCGCCACAATTTGTAGTCATCTCTTAGTACAAGCACTAAGAGATGAGCCATTATTTTATTAATGCGCTAACTCTGGCTATTTGTGATTGAAATAATAGACTATGTTGATGTGTTACCACCATACTTTCTTGCTCACCTTGTTCGATAAGTCGACATGCTTCATCGGCTTCAAAATGATATCCCAATGATTGTCTGTTATCAGTAAATGAGTCAACCAACTCATCTAGATGATACAAACTGCATTCATATGCCCTAAATGCGTCCGGAATAACAATGTACCCCTTGTCACCAATAAGATAAGCATTATTACTTAATCGGCACAGAAACGTCGCGGCTAAACTCACTGTGACATCACCACTTTTACCAATAATAATCACATCATCTTCAACACCTGTTTCACATACATGTGCTTGAACATACAGAATATCGATATCTGCTTTAACAAAATAATCGGCAATCGCCAATGGGTAAATTCCCATATCCAATAAACAACCACCGGCTAAATGCGGGTTGTATTCACGTCCATCTGGCGTAAATGGGATCGGATAGCCAAAATCGACTTTAACGTGTTTAAGCTGACCAATTCGGCCTTCATCTAGCCATTTTTTGGCTTGTTGCATTGCCGGTAAAAAATAAGTCCATAATGCTTCCATCAACAGCAAGCCTTTGTCTTTAGCTAGCTTAACCAAAATATGACATTCTTCAATCGACACCGTCATCGGCTTTTCGCACAACACATGCTTACCAGCCATTAAGGCATCAAAAGCTTGCTGAAAATGAAAATTATGTGGTGTGGCGATATACACGATATCAACTTCTGGATCATCAAATAATGCTTGATATCCTTGATAGGCCTTTTCGATGCCGTATTGCTTCGCAAATGCATTGGCATCCGTTTGTTGCCGCGCTGCAACAGCATATAAATGACTGTTAGCCGAAAAGGTTAAATCCTGACAAAATAACGCTGCTATACGACCGGCACTGACGATACCCCAATTTAATTTTGCCATAAATGATCCTTATTTAAGTGTGCTATAAATCCATCATCAGATAAGTAATCGAACAAACGCTATTGGCTGTTTAAGTTAACAAAAACCACAAGTCGATTGATACAAAGTAATACAAAATGACATTAACGCTATAATAATATCTAGGCCATAATCATTACCTCCGGTGACAACCGCTGGTATTTTAATTAAGTCATTAGATTTTTTGTTAAAAAAATCCCCAGCCATTTCTGGCAAGGGGACGATAATGATACACATGATTAGGTTTATTTTTAGTGGCTATTAACTATTTACAATGATTAACTCGCGTAAATGTTTAACATCATCACGTACGGCTGCAGCTTGCTCAAACTCTAAGTTCTTAGCATGTTCGTGCATTTGTTTTTCAAGTTTATCTATTTGATGACTTAAATCGGCAATGCTGCTGTATTTTGCCCGTTCTTCAGCCACTTCAGCATATTTAGAATGGTTTTTACGGGTCCCTTTACTGAAGTTAGTATCACCTACATCCATCACATCGGTAATACTCTTCACTACGCCACGAGGCACAATACCGAGTTTAAGGTTATGCTGGTGTTGCTTTTCACGACGGCGTTCAGTTTCTCCCATGGCCTTAGCCATAGAGTTGGTAATTCTATCGGCATATAAAATAACCTTACCGTTAACGTTACGGGCGGCACGACCTATGGTTTGGATCAATGAACGTTCCGAACGTAAAAAACCTTCTTTGTCTGCATCTAAAATGCACACCAATGACACTTCTGGTAAATCCAAACCTTCACGCAACAAGTTAATACCTATCAACACGTCAAAACGACCTAGACGAAGATCTCGAATAATTTCAACTCGTTCAACAGTATCAATGTCCGAATGCAAATAACGAACCTTCACCCCATGTTCGTCAAGATATTCACTAAGATCTTCTGACATCCGTTTGGTTAATGTGGTGACCAGCACCCTTTCATTTACCGCTACGCGTTTGTGGATTTCAGACAAGAGATCATCAACTTGAATGCCAACTGGGCGAACTTCAAGCACAGGATCAAGTAATCCTGTTGGTCTGACAACTTGTTCTGCAATCTCGCCAGTACTTTTTTCAAGTTCATATAAACTAGGGGTCGCTGAAACAAAAATGGTTTGCGGCATTAACCGCTCAAATTCTTCAAACATCAACGGGCGATTGTCCAAAGCTGACGGTAATCGGAATCCATATTCCACTAAGTTCATTTTTCGACTTCTATCACCTTTGTACATAGCGCCAATTTGCGGCACTGTTACATGGGATTCATCAATAATTAATAAACCGTCTGCCGGCAAATAATCTAATAAAGTTGGTGGACCATCACCAGGTGCACGGCCAGATAAATACCGCGAATAGTTTTCAATCCCAGAGCAATAACCTAACTCAACCATCATTTCAATATCGTATTGTACACGCTCGGTAATGCGTTGAGCTTCAATCAATTTATTGTTGTCGAGTAGATATTGACGACGTTCCCGAAGTTCTTGTTTAATATCTTCTGTCGCTGCAATGATTTTTTCTCGAGGTGTCACATAATGGGTTTTAGGATAAATAGTAGTGCGCGCTATCCGCTTGTTAATCTGTCCTGTCAATGGGTCAAATTCACTTAAGCGCTCAATTTCATCGTCAAATAATTCAATTCGAATGGCTTCGCGTTCAGATTCTGCCGGAAAAATGTCAATCACTTCACCGCGGACTCGATAAGTCCCGCGTTGTAATTCAATATCATTGCGTTTGTATTGTAATTCACTGAGCCGAATGAGGATGTCTCGTTGGCCCATAAAATCACCTTGGCGCAAATGCAATAACATCTTCATGTATGAATCAGGATCGCCTAAACCATATATGGCTGAAACTGAGGCAATAAGTACCACGTCTTTGCGCTCTAATAGCGCTTTAGTAGCCGATAGACGCATTTGCTCAATGTGAGCATTCACAGATGCATCTTTTTCTATAAAGGTGTTAGAAGCAGGTACATAAGCTTCTGGTTGATAGTAATCATAGTAAGAAACAAAATATTCAACCGCGTTATGTGGGAAAAACTCTTTCATTTCACCATAAAGCTGCGCAGCAAGGGTTTTGTTGGGGGCCATAATAATGGTTGGCCTACCCATTTGCTTAATCACATTAGCTATAGTGTAAGTTTTACCTGAACCCGTTACGCCTAATAGTGTTTGACTGGCAACACCCGCTTCTAAGCCATCGACTAATTTTTTTATCGCTGTAGGTTGATCACCGGCGGGTTCGAATTTGGACTCTAGAGAAAATACTGACTCTGACACTACACAATTTCCTATTTTATTGACTCATAATCATATACCAAAACACGGGTAAATGGCGATAGGTAATAGTATTGCACTGTTACTACTAACTCTAAAACAGTCGTTATTTTGATGATAAAGACTCATCATATTGATTCACTTTGAGATATTTAAGATTTACTTTAAGATATTTAATTAAGCTCATTATTGATTACCTAACCCATCAATATGACAAAATAATGATCATTATATGAAAGTTACAAACAACACCTTTAGATCGCCTAAAAACACCTATAATCCACAGATAAACATGACTAAAGCATAATTTAATACACAATCTTTAATTTAAAGATATTACAATTTTGCAACTGACAGAACAGTGAACAAAAAAACTTATTGATTTCTATATACTATTGATTAAAAACAACTTAATTAACCGCCAATTAATTGTACCATTTTAAGTCCGACCCAAGCGCCATAAGGGATTGCAGCTTATTTACAGTAGAAGTCCACAAGTTTATCCACAGATTTAGTGGATAACTCACTAAAGCTCAATACTGCTGCGGGGTAGCGCCCTAGTCTAATTCAAAAAAGTGTAAGAAAGTTATGATGAAATTTAATTACATTTGACTATTAATACGAATGATCACGACAATTGGTTATGAATAATGCGAATTAAGTTATTAAGCATTACCTTAAAAATACTTCATGGACGATCCTCACTACGATCACCGCTATAAAGTTGAAGTTTCTGATCAGCAACTACCAGCTTTTTTAACGAGAAGCGTCACAACTTAACGCGTAATTCATTAAGTTTAGCTAGTCAATATTCAAAGAATATCCATCAGAGGATTGCTTAACCTAGCAAAACTCACGCCCTATGTTCATTATTGAGGTTTCTAATTATTTCATTTATCGATTCTATTTCATTGAAACACACCATTAAGATATAACAACTAATGTAGTTTTCACTAAGGTATTGTCATTCAGTCTACCCATCAAGATTATGATGACAGAATGTCTCAATACTGTAATTAATTTATATCGTTTAAGATGCTCCTTATGCTTCGAATTTAGGGCTCAAAAATGTTGTAATAGACAGCTATTTATCTTTATCCCATATTTGAACATTCACAAAAATATCCTCGTAACGGCATAGCGTGTGAAATTTAAGATAAGTGATTAATTTTAAATTCATTGTTAAATATTGACATAAATGCCCAAAAGTCGTGCACGATGTGTATTTGATAACCAATTAGTCACATAAATGCGTTTTTTTTTATAACTCGAGTTGACTCAGTTACCAGAGCGTTTTACTATGCGCTCCGTTCTCAGCAATACATTGCTAAAAACGTTTCCCCAGTAGTTCAGTTGGTAGAACGGCGGACTGTTAATCCGTATGTCACTGGTTCGAGTCCAGTCTGGGGAGCCAATTAGTAATATAAGTTGAGATGTAAGCGTAATTCCCCAATAGTTCAGTTGGTAGAACGGCGGACTGTTAATCCGTATGTCACTGGTTCGAGTCCAGTTTGGGGAGCCAACGTTTACTGTATCGAAAATAATTCCCCAATAGTTCAGTTGGTAGAACGGCGGACTGTTAATCCGTATGTCACTGGTTCAAGTCCAGTTTGGGGAGCCATCGATACAAAAATTTGAAATATTACGCTTCCCCAATAGTTCAGTTGGTAGAACGGCGGACTGTTAATCCGTATGTCACTGGTTCGAGTCCAGTTTGGGGAGCCATTTCAAAATCTACATTATTAGTAATAACACGCTTCCCCAATAGTTCAGTTGGTAGAACGGCGGACTGTTAATCCGTATGTCACTGGTTCGAGTCCAGTTTGGGGAGCCATTAATAATTATTACACCTATCGATACAGACTTCTGCTTCTAAAGACCCCCCTTTCACATTGAATAACCAGCAATTTATTGATCACATAATATATCCTTTTTTAATCCCCATTCTCTATTATAAATAATGCCTTAGATTAATAATTAATCTGCTATAATCTTGGTTATTATATGCACTATTGTTGACTATTAACTTTTTGGTTAAAGATGTTGTTCGAATACTGATTGCACTAGAGTGGTGCCAAATCGAGCGGATTAAGCCAAACGGACTCATGGGAATAAATGTTTTATGGGCTTATCGAGATCCTTTCAACTTGTGCTTTTTATCGTTTTCGGTTTATTAATATTCCGAATCTACACGGTAGAAAATCGTGAAATACAAGCTCAAGGTGAAATAGCACTCGCTAATTATCAACAATATGTACAAACCATTGATAATTGGAATGGTAGTGGAGAGGTATTATACCAACAGATATCGAAAGACTTTCCTTTGCAATTTTTTCAATATATTCATGATATCGATAATAATAACAATTTTACCCATGGCAGTTTAATAAGCTCTTCTGACGATATTACGAGTCAAATCTTTAATATTGAACTCGGCCAAGTGCACAACTTCCCTGACGGACGTTTACAAATTAGACTAGATACCACAAACATTTTGTCGCCTAGTGTTAATGATTTTGAACAAACCACAACGTTACTCATTGTCGCTTACGCGTCTTTGATGTTGTTATTCGCACTATTAATGCAATTGCATCGTCGAAGAATTAACTATGCAACAGAATACATTACTCACATCCCAGACTTATCATTTCTCGCACTTGAAAAATCTCGCTTCCCTGGGGTACTTAGTCCCATAGGAAGTGCATTAGAAATATGCCGCAGCCAATTAAAACTCAGTTTAGAACGTGTACGTAAGGAGAACGACGAATTAACTAAAGCAGCTTATCAAGATCCGGTCACTGGGTTTTCAACTCGGCAGCGTTTTACACAACATATTGATGCGATAAGCAAATCCAATAAACAACAATATGGTGTTCTGGTGCTTGTTAGGGCGACAGAATTAGCAACCATTAATCAATTATATGGCCATGCTGCGGGAGATGATTATTTAGCAAAACTTGCTACCTGTATCCGTAAAGCTGTATCTATTCTTGGACTAAGTTTTTGTTTTCGAGTATCAAGTGGTGATTTTGCAATTTTTATTGACCGCATGACGCTTAATGAAGGTGAACGATTTTTAGAGCAACTTAAATGTTATCTCGATGAATATGCTCAAAATACCAAAAGTGACACTATCGCTCATGCCGGAATGGTGCCTTATGAACAAGGAAATAAACCATTAGCATTAATGGCTTTGGCTGATAGTGCTGTTAGCGTGGCACAGACTCTTGGACCAAATCATTACTATCAATTAGAAAAGTTAACGGGTAATGAACAATTCGGTAATGATCATTGGAAAGTCACTATTGACGATTTAATTAATCGTCGAAGTATCAAATTCTATCAACAACCTATTCAGCCCTGTAATAATGCTACTGCCGTTTACCGCGAATTATTAGCACGATTTTACAATGCCGAAGGTAAAAATTTGCCCACCACCACTGTTATCGCAATGGCTGAACGTTATGAGATGAGTGTTGATTTAGATAAAATGATTGTTATTCAGAGCATTAAACTTCTGCGTGATAACCCAAGTATCTCAGGGGCATTGGGAGTCAATATTAGTGCTTCTTCGGCGCTTCAAGAAAATTTTACCATGTGGTTAAAAGACATATTGTCTAAACATAGAAACATAGCGGCTCGATTAGTGTTTGAACTGAATGAATCTGGAATGCAGACTAATTTAGATGCTAGCCACCAATTTGTCACCGCAATGCATAAAGTGGGCGCAAAAATTGCCATTGAACGCTTCGGTTTAGGGTTTACATCATTTAAGTTTTTCCGTGAAGTTAAACCTGATTTTATAAAATTAGACAGCAGTTATAGCCAAAATATTGAACAAGATAACAACAATAAGTTTTTCATTCGGATGATCGTCGACATCGCTAAACGCGTTAGCATTCGTGTTATTGCTACTGGTGTCGAAAAACAAGATGAAAAACTTATCTTAGAAAAACTCTTAGTAGATGGTTTGCAAGGATATTATATTGCTAAACCTGAGTTATTGTTAAATAAACAGTAAAAAAAGTATTAATAAAGCTTAAAAAATGCGATTTTCTTCTAAGGTTGAACATTAATTGTTTAACCTTATTTTTTATCCGTTGTTTATCTGCGTCAAACCTAAGATAATACTGGGATCTATTAGTCAAAAAAATTGTAGCAATGACAGAGTACCTTCTCCTCTTGATCGGCACAGTGCTGGTAAATAATTTCGTTCTGGTAAAATTCTTGGGCTTATGCCCTTTTATGGGTGTGTCGAGCAAACTTGCCTCGGCCATTGGTATGTCCATGGCAACCACATTTGTACTCACTTTAGCGTCCATCCTAAGTTATCTAACGAATGAATTTCTGTTACAGCCATTCGATCTCAGTTATTTACGTACCATGAGCTTTATCTTAGTGATTGCCGTCGTAGTTCAATTTACTGAAATGGTTGTCCAAAAAACCAGTGCTTCCTTACACCGAGCCTTAGGCATTTATTTACCGCTAATTACCACTAACTGCGCGGTATTAGGCGTTGCATTGCTTAACGTCAATGAAGATCATAACTTTATTCAATCTGCAATATACGGTTTTGGCGCTGCGGTGGGATTTTCATTAGTGTTGATTTTATTTTCAGCGATGCGTGAGCGATTAGCTGCTGCAGATGTGCCATTACCTTTCCAAGGTGGCGCAATTGCTATGATCACTGCCGGTTTAATGTCATTAGCCTTTATGGGGTTTGCGGGGCTAGTTAACTAATGATAACGAGTATATTAATTGCCGTAGCCGTGCTGAGTATTTTGGCGCTGGTATTCGGCGTCATTTTAGGTTTTGCTTCGAAAAAATTTAAAGTCGAAGGAAACCCAATCATCGATCAAGTTGAAGCCTTGCTGCCACAAACCCAATGCGGTCAATGTGGTTATCCTGGTTGTCGGCCTTATGCCGAAGCAATTGCTAATGGCGATAAGATTAATAAATGCCCTCCAGGTGGAACTGCCACTATGGAAAAAATCGCTGAGCTCATGGGTGTAGAGCCTGAGCCTTTGGGGGAAGCCGCCCAAAGTAGCATAAAAAAAGTAGCCTACATACGCGAGGATGAATGTATTGGTTGCACCAAATGCATTCAAGCCTGCCCAGTCGATGCCATTTTAGGTGCCGGTAAATTAATGCATACCGTCATAGCCAAAGATTGTACTGGTTGTGATTTATGCGTTGAACCATGTCCCGTCGATTGTATTGATATGATCCCGGTAGAAACAACAATACAAAATTGGGACTGGAAGTTACGCGCGATCCCTGTAAACGTGATCCATCCTGAACAGGAGGATAAACGGTGCTAACATTTTTAGAGCAATTAGATAAAGGCACATTGTGGCATTCTCCAGGTGGGATCCACCCGCCTGAGCTTAAAACATTATCTAATCAAACAGCAATTTCATCTCTTCCCTTATTGTCTCGGTTTATTGTGCCGGTTCCGCTTGTGGGCCAACAAGCAACACTCAGTGTCAAGGTGGGGGACAAAGTATTAAAAGGCCAAAGACTCACTGATGGAGTTGGATTTACTTATTTGCCCGTCCATTCCCCTAGCTCAGGAACCGTGGTTGCAATTGAACAACATACCAGTAATCATCCGTCTTCATTGCCCGTGTTGAGCTGTATTATTGAAGCTGATGGTCAAGATACTTGGTGTGAACTCGAAGCAAATCAATTAGAGCAACTGTCAAAGACGGCTATTTTAGAGAAAATAAAACAAGCCGGTATTGCAGGTATGGGCGGCGCAGCGTTTCCTAGCCATGTAAAACTAAACCCTGCCAGTGAAATCGACTTAGTTATTATTAATGGTGTTGAGTGCGAACCCTACATCAGCGCTGACGACAGATTAATGCGTGAGCACAGCGATGAAATTTTAGCGGGTGTGAGTATTATTGAGCATTTGCTTAATCCACAGCGCATCGTCATTGCCATTGAAGACAATAAACCAGAAGCCGCACAGGCAATGCAATCAGCTATCACGCGTAGTTCATTGCCTAATGACATGGTTCGGGTCACGGTTATTCCGACCAAATACCCATCTGGTGGCGAGAAGCAACTGATTCAAATTATTACCGGCAAAGAAGTCCCAAGTGGTGCCATTCCTTCCCAACTTGGTATTGTTATGCATAACGTTGGGACCGCCTATGCCATCCAGGATGCGGTATTACACGGTAAACCACTGATTGAGCGCGTAGTAACGTTAACGGGTGAGCGCGTCGATAAACCAGGGAACTACTGGCTTAGAATAGGCACAACGGTAGCTGACGCCCTCGGTCAAGTCAGCTTCAAGCCAGAACGCTCACAAAAAGTCATCGTGGGCGGCCCTATGATGGGATACGCATTAGCCGATCTTGATGTGCCTATATTAAAAGGCACCAATTGTTTACTGGCACCAAGCAAAGCTGAAATAGCCCCTGATCAAGATGAAAAGGCCTGTATTCGTTGTGGAGAGTGCGCTATTGCCTGCCCTGCATTGTTGTTACCACAACAATTATTCTGGCATGCAAAAGCAGAGGAATACGATAAAGCTGCGAGCTTTAACTTAAAAGACTGTATTGAATGTGGTTGTTGCAGCTATGTATGCCCAAGTGATATTCCTTTGGTTGAATACTATCGCGTCGCGAAATCAGCGTTAAAAAATAGCGCCGAAGAAAAAGTTCAAGCCGAAAAAGCCAAGCTTCGATTTGAAACTCGCTTACAACGACTTGAAGATGAAAAAAATGCGCGTGAAGAAAAATCCAAGCAAGCTGCCGCCAAACGCCAAGCAAATATGAAATCTGGTGATAAAGATGCTGTTGCAGCAGCCATGGCACGTATTGCCGCTAAAAAAGCACAAGATGCAACAATAGGATCAGATGCTGTAGTAACGCCAAGCATCAACACAGAAAAAGTAGCAATCGACAGTTCAAACACTAAGAAAGCTGCTGTTAGTGCTGCCATTGAGCGCGCTAAAGCGAAAAAAGCGGCATTGGCAGCACAATCACAGCAGAGTGAACAAGATACGGTGGTGAGTGTAACTGATGGATCTGCTGATGAAAGTATTGACCCTATCAATGGCAAGAAAGCACAAATTGCGGCGGCTGTTGCACGAGCTAAAGCGAAGAAAGCAGCCTTAGCTAATGAGTCTACTCAGCCAGATAGCATGGCAGTGGATGATGCAAATAAACCATTAAATGAAACGAATACCACAGAAACAGCAGCCCCAGGTGATGACAAAAAGGCTAAAATTGCTGCCGCAGTTGCTAAGGCAAAAGCAAAAAAAGCAGCTTTAGCTAATGAGTCAGCCCCGACATCATCGAAACTGGACAGCGATAAAACCACCAAGGCATCAACCGATGCTGAAGTTATCGATACAAGCGCCCCTGGTGATGACAAAAAAGCGAGGATTGCTGCCGCAGTCGCTAAAGCTAAAGCAAAAAAAGCGGCTTTAGCTAATGAGTCAGCCCCGATATCAGCAGTTCTAAACAACAATACTACTATCCAGACATCAACTAAAGTTGAAGTTATTGATACAAGCGACCCTATCGATGACAAAAAAGCGAGGATTGCTGCCGCAGTGGCTAAAGCTAAAGCCAAAAAAGCAGCTTTAGCTAATGAGTCAACCCCGACGTCATCGGAACCTGACAGTGATAAAACCACCGAGACATCAACCGATGCTGAAGTTATCGATACAAGCGACCCTGTCGATGACACGGTAATAGAGGATAAAATTAACACACCGTCCGTAGTTGAAGACCTTAATTCAACCAATCCTGTCGATGATAAAAAAGCTAAGATTGCCGCCGCAGTTGCCAAAGCAAAAGCTAAAAAGCTGGCAAACAGTGCTAAGCAAGAGGAACAATAACTATGGCATTTAAAATTGCCTCATCTCCACATGTCGGCACAACATTGCACACCAATACGGTGATGAAACGTGTCGCGTTATGCCTTCTTCCAGGTATTGCTGTACAAAGTTATTATTTTGGTTATGGGACCTTAGTACAATTATTGCTCGCCATTACTGTGGCTTATTTAGCAGAAGCAGCAGTGATGAAATTACGCAATAAAAATGTTATTGCCACGTTAACCGATAATAGTGCATTAGTTACCGCAAGCTTACTCGCGATAGCGATTCCACCTTTAGCACCTTGGTGGATGATTGTCATCGGAACATTGTTCGCCATCGTTATCGTTAAACAACTATATGGTGGATTGGGAAATAATGTCTTTAATCCAGCAATGGCCGCATACGTTTTGTTGTTGATTTCATTTCCGGTGCAAATGACCTCATGGGTTGCACCACAAACATTAAGCTTACATAGTGCGGATATATTGCATACGTTCAACAGCATCTTTCAACTAAATAGTGGCTATGCTGCAGATTTTTTCCATTTGGCGACTGATGGCACCACCATGGCAACGCCGCTAGACACATTAAAAACAGACCTATCTATGGGGCTAACCACAACAGAAAGTATGACTAAGACGATCTTCTCTGGCAGTGTTGGCGAAGGTTGGTTTTGGGTTAATTTAGCCTACCTGATAGGTGGACTAATAATGCTAAAGCTTAAGGTTATCCGCTGGCAAATCAGTGGATCAATTTTGGTTAGTTTGTTTATTTGCGCCAGTATTGGCTTTTTAATGAGTCCGGACACCTTCGTTAGCCCAATGATGCATTTATTTTCAGGTGGGACAATGCTTGCCGCTTTTTTCATTGCTACCGATCCGGTTACAGCTGCTACTAGTACTCGCGGCAGGCTTATTTTTGGTGCAATGATTGGTTTACTCATATACCTAATCCGTACCTTTGGTGGTTATCCTGATGCCGTTGCATTTGCAGTATTACTCGCCAATATGTGCGCGCCATTTATTGATTATTATGTTCGTCCACGCAGTTATGGCCATCGAGCAGGAAATTAACTATGTCTATTTTAACAACTAACCCTATGGTTAAAAATGGTCTGTTACTCGGGCTATTTGCCTTATGCTGTACTGGGCTTGTTGCATGGGTGAATGCGTTAACCAGTGACACCATATTATTACAACAACAAAAACAACTAACCTTAATTTTAAATCAAATTATTCCAACTGAATTACACGATAATGTGCTCAGTGAACAGTGTATTTTCGTTAATTCACCTGAATTATTAGGCACTAAAAGCGACCTACCCGCCTATATAGCCTATAAAGACAAATCTCCTGTTGCAATCGCTATTGAAGCCATAGCTCCTGATGGGTATAACGGCGCGATAAAACTGATTATCGGTGTAGATAATCAAGGAGTCGTTTTGGGTGTACGTACGCTTTCGCATCAAGAAACCCCGGGGTTAGGTGATAAAATTGATCTACGAAAATCTGATTGGGTAACCCATTTCACGGGTAAATTATTTAAAGACAATCTCAACATCTGGAAAGTGAAAAAAGATGGTGGCCAGTTTGATCAATTTACCGGAGCAACTATTACACCGCGAGCCTATGTAAAAGCGGTTGCTAATGCGCTGACATATGTTGAGCAACATCGTCTAACACTTTACCAAAGTCATTATACCTGTGAGGCCAACCATGAGTAACTATCGTGAAATCGCTGCACAAGGCTTGTGGAAAAATAACCCAGGATTAGTTCAACTGCTTGGCTTATGTCCCTTGCTTGCTGTTACCGCAACCATCACCAATGCATTAGGTTTGGGGGTTGCAACACTGTTGGTATTGATAGGCTCTAATATTTTAGTGTCATTGGTACGTGATTTTGTTCCTAAAGAAATTCGGATCCCCGTTTTTGTGATGATCATTGCGGCACTCGTTACTTGTGTGCAATTACTGATCAACGCTTATGCCTATAACTTGTACTTATCATTGGGTATTTTCTTACCTCTGATTGTGACTAACTGCGTCATCATCGGCCGTGCTGAAGCATTTGCTTCTCGTAATTCTTTAGCTCATTCGGCATTCGATGGATTAATGATGGGATTAGGCTTTACCGCGGTTTTGGTGGTGTTAGGCGCCAGTCGTGAATTGCTCGGTCAAGGTACTCTATTTGGTGGGGCGGATTTATTATTAGGTGATTGGGCCAGCGTGCTAACCATACATGTATGGCATGTAGATACGCCCTTCTTATTAGCGATGTTACCGCCTGGGGCATTTATTGGCATGGGATTACTAATTGCCCTTAAAAATGTCATCGATAGTCGCGTAAAAGCCAGACAGCCTAAAGCTGAAAGTGTTGGTGTTACGCGCGCACGGATCACCAAAGTAAGCTAACGATAATCCGTTGTTACTCATTGTTAATTAACCCTACATTGACCGATTATTATGAATAAAGATAAACGAATTCAAATCCTTAAAAGATTAAGAGACAATAATCCAAAGCCTGAAACCGAATTGAACTTTTCAAGTCCGTTTGAGTTACTCGTAGCTGTCACGTTATCAGCACAAGCGACTGATGTCAGTGTCAATAAGGCGACCGCCAAACTATTTCCAGTTGCTAATACACCTCAAGCCATATTCGACTTAGGGGTTGACGGTCTTAAACAATACATAAAAACCATTGGTTTATACAATAACAAAGCCGTTAATGTCATTAACGCTTGTAAAATGTTGATTGATTTACATGCAGGTGAAGTACCAGAAAATCGTGAAGCACTAGAGGCTTTACCAGGCGTAGGTCGCAAAACAGCAAACGTAGTACTCAACACAGCATTTGGCTGGCCTACCATTGCAGTTGATACTCATATATTTAGAGTTGCTAATCGGACTAAGTTTGCCCCAGGAAAGAATGTCGATCAAGTCGAGCAGAAGATGTTAAAAGTGGTGCCGAGTGAATTTAAAGTAGATGTACATCACTGGTTTATTTTACAAGGACGATATACTTGTTTAGCCAGAAAGCCACGATGTGGTAGCTGTATAATTGAAGATTTATGTGAGTTCTCTGGAAAATAATATTTGTAAAGAATAAAACTATCTCAATACCACGTAGTTGTTAGGTCATAAGTCATTTTTATACTTTTCAGCTTTACAAAATTTGAAATGCACATATAGTTAATTTATGTTCTTTCTCATTTGATTTTGTAATGGATAAAATACAGATTAGAGTTTTTAAAGATATAGCCGGCTCACCTTTTCCCGTAGTGGTTAGAAACGGTATATTCCCAGCCTGTTTGTATCTAAACGCATATCTTAACGGAAATCATAACTCCCCACTTACTCAGAGTATATCAACACAAACTCCAGCTTTTAATACTCTGGAAAATCTTTCTTTTTAAATTTACATTGGCGCAATAACCAATGTAAGCAAGGTTCATTTTTGCTTATAGTTTTAAAAGATTTTCCACACAGATAGCAAATATCTTGCTCATAGCCAACTTTGAAAGCATAAGCTTGCTTTATATGCTCTTCTTCTTGGCGTTGATTCATTTCCTCAATGTGTTCAGGAGACATTGAATCAAATATTTTCTTATACTGCATTGTATTGCGATGCATTAAAGCCTCCAGTAAAATTTAACGCTTGCAACAGCAACAAGTTAAGAGCCTAAGCGATTAATTTGTCTGTCTACTTGCTCTTGTTAAGCATCGCTACGTACGACTGCACTCATTAATTGTCTCAATAAAAGAAAATCGTCCGGTGCAATAATATCCATCATTCCTGTTCTAGGATCTACAAAGTATTGAGCTACTCGTTCATGATTAAAAGTACTTACATCTAAAGGGTGCTCTGCAAATGGGTTGTGTAAAATATGTAATCCATCTGCAATATCTTCTACATAATCGGCTTTCATAGAATTACGCATCTCTGGGAAGATACTGTCATCAACAGGTAAATGACTAGTATGATAGACGGTTTGAGCACTCGGATTATCTGCCAAAGCACGAATTTTACCCCAAGTAGCTAAAGAACTATAAATTACAGCGCTAACATCGTTGAATTCATCCGTGGTGAAAAGACCTAATGGTATTGTGGCACTTTCATTTTTTATCACAGCATCAACTGGATATTTAATTAATTCATTAGCACCAGTTGCAATCGTTGTTTCCTCATCAACATATAGGCCATATAAGACTGCGACAATTGCTCTATTTATAGCATAGTGTGAATAAGGACGATCAAAAGATGCCAAACCAATAACATAGGGTTTATCTTTTACATGTTCTAGTTTGGAGTAACTAGTTCGATATTTTTTTATTTTGGACGAAAGGCTATTAGATATTCGAATTGCTGATTGTTGATTGAAAGTAGCAAAATCCGTTGGCGCAAATTTTTGAGAATGACCTGCAGGTCCTTCTCCGCCTTGGGGTGGTGCTGCAATTGTTGCTTCTAGAACAATAGGCCTGTCTAATTCAGTTACAAAATCTGGAGCATACTTGGAAAAATCCGTATTAGCGCCAAGTTCATTTAAAAATGCATTAAGATACAATTCCCACATAGACGATTCGAAAGTAGTTTGGAGCTCATACACAAACTTCCCATCTCTATCTTCAAAACCTTTAGCCCATGAGTTTAAAACTTCTCGTTCAGGTCCGTATTGTTTCTGAAGCATCATTTTAAATATTGGGTGTAATTTTTCATCATCTGCTATAGGTGTAAATAAATCCATCATAACCCCACGATATTGATGCGCTGCTTAACGTTTTAGTATTTATGCGCTGCGCTGTTTGCAGGGCATAAATCGCTTGTAGGACTTGGCCGCTGCCACATCCATGTAAACGGGTATAAATGATGCTATATGAATTTGGATTTTTGCGGTAGCTGTTTTTTATACGGCTTGATAGGTAATTGCTTGATATCGTTTTAGCTTTACAATTCGATTAGGCGCACTTTTGGCTGATTAATGATCTTGATTTACGACGCCTCAACCCTATATATCAACATTTAGACTGAGCTAACTCTTAACATTAGTAAATATTATTCAAAAAGCAGGCATGCATTAGTTTAATCAAGTATTCTCGAATCAAGTTTTGCCCCCCCCAATTGCCCACTAAAATCCATGCACAATGGCTAGGTTCTGCGCCTGAACCAGACTAGGCAAGTCTGGTTCAGTGAATCAGTCTGTCTTAGAGTGATTCACTGGCTCATTTTTGGACAGAAATGGGCTAGTGCAAAGAGTCTAAAGGTAGGTCGTGGGATTTATGAATATATGGTAATCAAATAAAGTTTACACTGAACCAAATATTTTAACCGTTTATCAACCCAATCCTATCGGCATTTTGTATAAATATGGTCGCGTCATCGTCAGACAATAGTTCTAGTGAGGTATACTCTACACCCATTTCGATTAGCTTATGATTTTGCCCAATTAAATAAGCCGTACCACGATCAAATCTCTCTTCAAAGAGGGTCTGAATATGAGGTGAAGCTGCTGTTGAAAAGACTGTTCGAAATATTGATAAATCAAAAATCAAATCGTCAACTTCAACCCAAGCGTGACCATCCCATTGTGCGATTAATCCTGACTTTTGATTTAGTTTTGGTTTAATAGGGTGATGAGCAAATATTTTAGAACCTGCGACAGACAAACTTCCCGTCACAAATCGAGTCGCTACAGGCAAATGGTCATTAATCATTGCTGCTAGGATGGCGCTCATATACAAACAGCTACCATCTACTGGTTTGAAGTTTTGAGTTATGTTTTCAGCCATATATAGAACTTCTTGTACTAATTCGTTTTGTGTCATTTAAACTCCAAACCCAATAAACCGTTGACGCTGCCAGTACGCGCAGCTTTGCCGTGTAAAAGTGGAGCCGAAATGAAAAACTGGCGCCGTGTTTGGCTTCGTTAAGCGACGCCATAGAACTCCGGTTCCCAGAACTCTAGTGGAATCTTTGCTTCAATTGCCTCGATTTCGTCCATTAAATGATCAAGTACATTTCTTTTTTCGAGCTTGCCTGCGCACCAAACTATGTATCCAAGATCATTGATTGAATCCACCGATCTTGCAGCATCTAGGATAAAATCGTCACTAATATCTTTGCTTGCCGCAACACAAGCAGATAAATAAGAAACAGGCCTCTCCGTTTTTATAAATTCAACCTTTGAGAAGTCAAACTTAGCCACACGCTTCAAAGCAACATAGCGAATATAGGATTTGACGTGCGCTGAAGCCCATATAGCGGGGAAAAGCTGAGCTAGCTGTTCGTCTGATCCATGCTTTACTAGCACATCCAACGAACCAGCATCTCCAAATGTAGACCACGAATTTAGCAGCAGGGTTTCTAAGTCTGGGTCATAGTGCACTGCGGTAAGGGCAAATGCTCGTTTCCTGTCGAGAATGCCATGCGATAGAATCTGCCACTCGATAAAAGTCTTTATTTTGTCTTGGCTATACAACGTTGAGAGCTCTTTGATTGCCGTGCCTAGAGATATTCGGTGGCGGCCCTCCGCTCCGTAGAAATCTTGCATAAGCTTATCTAAAAACCAGGGCGGAATTTTATCTTGGTTTGCACCTGCCCTATTTTTTAAATGCCTGACTATCTTGTTTCGAATGCCTGTGTTGTTCAAGTGCTCAAAGTACAAGCTACAAAGATCATCACATTTGATGGTCAGATAGAAGGCATATTCTAGCCTATCCCGACTTCTGGCTGTGCATGCACTAAGCCTTACTTGTAATTCTGAGATGTAATTTTCCATTTTATATCTGGCCTCACTTTACATTTGTATAGTGCGAATGCGCGCTTACTTACCTCATTAGAACAGTAAAAATGCGTTGTAAGACGACAACTAGAAAGCCAACTTAGCGTCAATTAAAATACGCCTCATAGGTCATTATTTCATCAGGCCCTTATATCATCAAGGACAAGCCATACTGGTACTCGCTACGCTCGCATCCTTGACAATACAAGGCCTGAAGAAGATTGGTTTAGTATGAGGTGTATGGATCACCCTGCGAAGTTCACAACCCATATAGCTCAAATAATAGACGCCCTAATTGACGCGACATCTATGTGTTAATTGACGCGATATATTAAATCAACGCATAGTGAAAATGCCACGCGTTGCGAATCCATCTTGAACAGTCTCTTGTTAGGCATTAAACTTCTTGATAAAAAAGTAACACATTGAATAGCATAAATTTCTCCCAAGACGAACAAACTCTTCTTGACTAAATCCTAAGGGTATATGAGCCCCATTACTAATAAATGTATACACAGAAGAAAGAGCGTTCTCGTCTTTTTGGTCGATAAAACCATTCGTTTTAAGGTAATTAAGTGAAGGCCCCCAAGTGTTACCATTCTTTGTTGTCGTGAAGCCTTTATCGAAAGCAATTTCTCTAACTAGTGTTTCTAATGCGATACGAATATTAGTTAAACTACCGTTATAGTCTGGTTGTGCTTTTACAAAATCATCAGCTGAACACTTTATAGCATCTACAATGTCTTGCTTGTTTACGATGGATGACTCTTGAACTTCCTTAATCAAAGCATCTTCAACTGGTTCTTTTCCCACAAAATTAGGGTCTAGCGCTTTAACTGAGTTACCTTCAATTTGATATCCATCAAGAAGTAAAGATTTTTCCAGTATGCTAAATTGATCATCGAACTGATATTTAGGACTGGTTTTATTTCTTAACGTTTTCGCTGTATGTACAATCTCTAAAATAATATCAGATAAAAGCGTGTCGGAGGCAGAGAGTAGCTCATCAGCTATCCCTGTTGGAGATGCTACTGCTTGTGGAGTAAAACCAAATTTATCGAAAATCACAAAAACTGTTGGCTTATCTAGCACGCTCAACAGCTGTGCTAAGGAAAACTTACTTCTTCTTGATACTTGCATATATCCTCAAATTTTTCGTAATGCCTAACACCCAAAGCAGCGGTTCGCATTAGCGCGTCCAGCCCGCAAAGCGATGCTGTCTTTGTTTGTTATGCATTTAATACGGCCAAAACTCTTGAATGAACACCTGAAAGTTCAGCTCTTGAGCGAGCGCCCAACCTACTGTAGCCAGCCTCATGCTCCTGCTGAACTTCAAATGACCTATACCAATCATTTAAAGACCCTACGTATACATGTTCAGATATTTCATCAAATTGGTCTGCCGTAATATCGACTATGATTGAATCACGCTGCAACCAAGCATGGCTATTACCATTTTCACGGCGTCCAGCTACATATTGAAAAGTTCCGTGACCAAGCTCTAAAAGAATTTCAGCTAATACTTCGCAGGTGTCTCCACAAGCCCCATGAGGGAAATTGCTGAAGGTTATAGGGAGATTCGACTTATCCACTTTCTCAAATGCGATTCTAATTTTTTCTAAATCGTCTCTCATAGCTTCCCTGATGCATAACGTCTTAGTATTTATGCACTCCGCTGTTTGCAGAGCATAAATCGCTTGTTGGACTCGGCCGCTGCCACATCCGTGTCAATTGGTATAAATGATGCTATAGGAATTTGCTTTTATACGATAGCTGTTTTTTATACAGTTCGATGGGTAATCACTTGATATTGTTTTAGCTTTCTCATTCTGTCAAGCTGACTTTCGACTGATTATTGAACTTGGTTGACAGCCTTTTGGCCCCCGCATTCAGGCTGACACTCGTATCACATCCTCTCACAGGCTTGCGCTTATAAGGCAGGCTGCTTTTCGTTGTTGGTCATTCCGCTCCGTCTTGAGGGAGATGCTATCCTGACAAGCGTATTGGCAGGCTTTTGAAAGATCGGATGGGCATGACTTCTAGATTGAAAGTAACCTCATCACATTAGCTTTTCTATAGCCAAAGCTTTATTTGCCCTACTTGCATTTTTAACTTTGAAACAAGCTTTGGGGCAATAACGACTTAGAGCGGTCGCTCTAAGCCGTACCTGGACAAAAAAGAGCTAGAGCGAATACCTAAAACAGTGGCTAGTTTACGCATCCTTATTATTTTGGTTATTAGGGGCAGTCCGTTTATCACGCAACCGTTGATAAGAAGCCCTCAAGACAGCACCAACAACACCAGTTGAAAACCATGCACCAATTGTAACTATAAAGATGGGAAACTCGTGTATATCTTCGCCATACTTAACCCCAAAATCTGAGAGCATATACACAAATACCACCGTGATGGTAAACACTATAATAGAAAACGAAAATAAGTAGCGTTGCTCAAATTCCTTAGATGATTTGAACTCCTCGTTAAATAAATATGAACCAATTACACCACTTAAAATAGTGATTATCCATTTAAACCAGAAAGTTTGAGATGGATAAATCCAGCTTAGAAGACCAATTACAAAGATCACAACTAAAGCAGCAAATAGAGTTTTTATATCAAACAACGCCTGCTCCTGACTCAAGTGCTTAGTTCTTTGATAGCTAGACTGAAATATTGTATTGCAAAATTTGCCCCACTTGGTGTTTTGGGGAGCGCTATACCACTCATAGAAAAGAGAAACCCCAACAACAGTTAGAAATATGACCAGCCCCCATTGAGCCAATAGCGGTGATTCTGACTGTGTAAAAAAAACAAAAAAAGACGCCAAAGTGAAGCTACTAAGTGCTCCAAGCATATACCACTTTATTTTTAATGCTTTCCAATAAAAATGATTCAATTGAATATCCTAATTTCAAAAAAACTTAACTGCGTTGAAGGGGTTGCACAGTAAAGGCGGTCCCTTAACTTATTTATAAACTTTACGCTAAAACCACTATCTTGTTGATATAAAACAATAAAGCATTGCTTTATTAGAAAACGAACCAAGGTTGCATAAATATTTCGGTCAAAGAATAACTGTTCATCAATATATACTTTAATATCAACCTATTGAGTTAATAATGATTACAAGTCGATTAACTTTTGTATCAAAAAGAAGGGAAGCACTGTTAAATGGAGCTTTAGCTCTACAATCACAGTGGGTCATGAGTGAGCTAAGATCCAAAACCCTCGTATAAACAAAAGTCAGTTCACGCTTAATTTCGAGTCGGAATACGATAAGTAGTGCGAATTAAGATTAACGATTTACTAATGGATGCATAAATACTTGGTTCAAATTAGTGACAAAAGAACATAAGCTGAGCATTTTTAAGTCCTTTTGTATAAGGTTGTTAGGCTTATATGTTCACAGACCTTGCTCTCGACAAAGACGAGTTGAAAGTGAGTCAAGATCACAGAAAATAGTGTCTTCGACAATACCTAAGCGGTACAACTTTTCCATCATTAACTCCCTAACGCCATAATCAATGTCAATATAACTAACCACATTTTCTGAAAATTGCTCATCTAGACTCAATGTATTTCTACCATGAATAGTAAAAACACTTTGTTGAGCAGCCATTCGGCTATCGAGAGGAATTGTTTCAATAGCCATTGGGTAATCAAAAAGTATTGTTTGCTCATCTAAAGATAGGTTACTTGGAAGGTATGAATCATAGTATTTCTTTATTTTTAAATCATTAGGATAACTTTTTAACATTCTATCATCTTGGTCATAATAATTATTTGTCTCCAATATGCGCTTTTCCATTTGTGAAGGACAAAACACTTTATTAAGACCTGTTACAGTTTCGTTGAGGACATATGGATGTAAGACCCAAACTCTTGGGTTTTTGCCATTTTTATTTGGTTGAGTTAAAGAAAAGAAGAGTGCTACCAGTGGTGATTTAGTCCAATCCAAAAGGCGAGTTGGTAAACCATGATGCTGCATTAAAGCATAAAGATACCAAGGGTTACTATTTGAGGACTCATGATACTTAAAGTGTTCACGTAAGAATGCGTAAACCAGATTTTCCTCTTCTTGTTTTCTTATCTGATTCCAGTGGACCCTCGGATGAGGTTTGTAATCACTAGAACCAACGCCTCTAAACCAAACTTCATTGTAAGAGGTTGTTATTGAAATATATTCTTCAATAGAAGATATCATTTTACTCAATTAATCACTCCGATGTCTATTTATAATCACAACGTCTTAGTATTTATTCTATTTGTAAAACACAAACCACTTGTGCACTGAGCCGCTGCCACATCCATGTATTTACTCTGCTTTATGCTATAGGAATTTGCTTTTATGAGGTAGTCATTTTTTCATCGTTAATAAGGTAATCAATTGGTCTGCTTTAGTATTTTCATATTTCATTAGTCCTCTTCACAGTAAAGAATGATGATGAACGGCTTTGTTAAACCATTTCGGTAATTGCGGCCGCATGCATTTTGCCCTCTTATTTTCATAGCAGTATATAGTACCAAAATAGTTATCTATTGCTCATGCGTTACCGCCTTCGTCTCGCGTATCAGTCTGTAGTATTGGGATTTAATCTTTTGGGCAAATACCAACAACGGCGGCTCGATACTATTCATAGTGAATAGCGGAACGCAGTACATAGATTAGATTTATTAGAATAATGAGGCTATGAGGTTGTTTTTTATATCGCGTCAATTAACACATAGATGTCGCGTCAATTAGGGCGTCTATTATTTGAGCTATATGGACTATGAACTTCGCAGGGTGATCCATACACCTCATACTAAACCAATCTTCTTCAGACCTTGTATTGTCAAGGATGCGAGCGTAGCGAGTACCAATATGGCTTGTCCTTGATGATATAAGGACATGATGAAATAATGACCTATGAGGCGTATTCTAATTGACGCTAAGTTGGCTTTCTAGTTGTCGTCTTACATTTTTATAACTGTTTACAACTAACAATATTTGGGCGTAAGTGATTTACACGTCTAGGCTCATTTCTTTCCCCAAATGGATTCAAAAGCGAACACATTTTAGCCCCAAAGTTACTAAGAACTAAAGCTCTATTTAACTGTGCTTAACTTTGTTTTTCTTATAAGAAATTTAAACGAAACTAAAGCAATTGGCTCAGTTTCGCCAACACTTTTAGTCCGCTTAAACTAAGAGGCTGCACTGAGCTAAATGAGGGCTCAATAGAGTATATAATCCTCATTGAATCAGCTACACTTAAACAGATGTGATGGAGCACCACAACGACAATAAAATATGTACAAGTCAAGCCAAACAATCAGTTCGACACTACTCAGCAGCCCAGAGCCTGCATAAAAAAAGTAAATTCTTATAACATAAGTCGTACCAATTAATCTGGACTAGGTATCGACTAACGAACTGTTTATGCCATGCAAACAGTATAACGTATAAATACTAAAACGTTATGTGCCAGTGCTAGGATCATTCAATGAGGCTCTATGATAAGAGAAATATCGGGAAAGTTGTTAGAGTTGGAACAAAAGCATTTTGCATTATCTGAGCACTATGAAAAAAATGCATCATATGAAATGTCGTATGTTGCGTTATGGACTATTGTTGAGCAAATTATGAAGCCGATTGCTTCAATTGGTATGCGTAAAAAGCTTGAAGTTTCTTTAAACCAATGGATTTCACATTTAAATAGTCTAACTTCCGGTAAACAACCGAAAGACATCAGAAATTTCAAAACGGATTATACGTCAACGTCAATACCAGATATTTCTTATATCCAAGAAGCCTTTGGGGATGTGCCCAAGTTGAAATTGCTCATGGACTCTAATGGCAAGTATCGTAGAAAACGAAATGAGATTGCTCACCGCGCAGAAAAGCTTTCTGAAAGCACGTATGGTGATTACAAAAATGCAGTAATAGACGCAATAAATGAAATAAAAACTAGATTAAACGAACTTGAATAGAGCACATAATAAAGCATTTTAATCCGATTAATACGGCGTTCAAATAGTAGAATTATTCAAAAATGAAATTTATACAAAAAAACTTAAGCGCTGAGATTTCATAAATTGTAGTTTTCATCGCTATTAATAACGCCCGCATTTGCGCCAAGTCTGGAGCGCAGCGGAAAACCAGTCCGACAACACCGAACATGGGTTGTCAGAGCTTTTTGCATGTAAACAGGCAGTATCGGGGCGTCTCCCACCTAGCTCCATATTTTTCTTGTATCTCATCTTCTGGATAAGTTTCATCAAATCCGTCAATTGCAAAGCCCGACTTAACCAGATTATTAAAGTAGTCTGACAAAGGCCTATGATGATAAGGAACACCACATATTATATTTTCTGGATCTTTGGTGATGGAAAATGATACGTTCTTTGTAATTGGCACCATATAATTATACTCATCGCCAAAAAAAGCCTTATATTCATTATAAAAACAAGGATGAGGAATCGAAAAAATAAAGTGACCATTCTTTTCTAAATGTAACCCAACCGATTCAAAGAAGCGTGACAAATCATCAACAACATGTGCAACAAGATGAGAGAAAGCAACTTCGTAAGTCTTATCTTTTTCTAGCTCGAATGAAGTACAGTTGAACAATCTAACGTCCGTTGAGGACAAAACGTGTTGAGCTACTTTATACATACCTAGAGAAGGCTCTATTGCTGTAACTGGAAAACCTAACTTGAATAACTCATAAGATATATGACCAGTGCCAGCGCCAACTTCCAGAACATTACTAGGAGAAAAACTCTGAATACGACTTACGATAAGCGGTTTAAATACCTCATTAAATGTTAGGTCAGCACCTGACTCAATTTGCTCTCGACGTATTTGAGCCGAATTACACCATCTATGTGGCATTAGCCAACTCCTTTGACTTTCTAATTATATCTTTCGCCATTGCAATTATTTGGGGGCCAGAATTATTGTCAAAAATTGTTATTTCATGGTCAGGGTGCACACCTCGTGCAATAGCAAGTCTTTCAGCACCGCTTCGGTCACCATTCACTAGAGTGAACCTAGCTTCTGGGGAAATGCTTTCTTTTGTAACTATAAAAAACGCTCCATTCAGTTTTTCTCTCAGTGCTTCAGGAACTTCGTTAGGCGTTATAATTTCAATACGAGTTCCACTCGCAGCTTTAGATTGAAGAATAGATATAAGTTTATCGTTACCTGCAAGCCAAGAAACTCTATTACTGACAACTGTTGCACTTGTTCCGGCAGATATAAAGTCTTCCATGAACTTGAGTGTGTCATTTTTTGCTTTATCAGTTTGTGTATCAGGTAGGTACTTCATCCCCTTTTTTGCAAGCATGAGAACTACTGCAACCATCTCAATTATGACAGAACCAATTAACCACTTTAAATGAGAAAGCTCTTTGGCTTCCGAGAAAAACCAAGAATAACCAATGCCGACGAGAGTGAGAGCAGCAGTTAGACCTGTAATTAATAAAAAGAGATAGAGTGTGTATTTTACTAGGTTTTGCATTTATATCCTTTAACAATGCTGATATTTGATAATACTTGAACTCTAATTCCGCTTTAAGCGGACTAAAATTATTGGTTATAAAGTGTAGCGAATAAAAAAACTAACCAGCTGTTTTAGTTCTGTTTTAAATGCCTTATTAACTTTACCAACTCTTAAATGGGATTTTTGAACACCTAACATTTACATCTTTAAATCCATTAGATTCTAGTAACATTAAAACAGAGCTAACACAGCTGTATGAGCTTGCGTTAGGTCCAATTATCACCTCTCCAATAGCATCCTTTGAGAAACTTAAAATAGGCAACATAATATAAGGAATCAGATGGCTAACACCTGCTCTAAATTGAATCTCAGAAGTAGGGTTATCAACAATAATTCTCCACTCCAACTCCTCATGAAAACCATTATCTTTAAACAGAGGTGCTAACTTAGTAATTGAATCACATAAATTATTCAATGCTGTATCAGCTTGATTTTTACCATCTCCTTCCATAACGTATTGATGATAATCTATTTCATGATTTACTCTCTCACTAATTTCAAATTTATCATATTCAGCTCTAGTAACAGCAGGCATTGGAAATTCTCGTTCACACTGATCGACTAACTTTTTCATTGCTTTGCTTTGCTCAGCTTGACTATATACACACTTATTCAAATTCAAGTTATTTTCGCGACAGTACTTCTCTAAAATATCGTGCTTAAAACCAATACAAATGCCTCGACCGGGAGGGCAATATCCTCGCCACTGACTTAATAAATCAGGCTTTTCACTGAAAGATGGAATATAAATGTTTTTATGTACCATTTTATCTAAAGCTTTACGGATAGATAATCCGAATGGGGCCAGATAATCATCATCTATATAAATATTATTTGAGAATGAAACTGGAAAGTTGAGCGCATGGATATATTCTACTGAATCATTCAGATACTTACAGTGACTAGCCCAAACACTATTACCATTAATAATTCCAATTAAGCCATCAAGACTTGTGTAGTGATAAAGCATCGGTAATCCTTGTAAAGTTAACGTTTTAGTATTTATGCGTTGTGCTGTTTACTGGGTATAAATCGCTTGTTGGACTTGGCCGATGCCTAGTCAAAACTGATTTTAACTGAGCCGCAGCAACGCTTCACCAAAAGGTGAGCTTGTTAAAATTCAACTTATGTTAACCCCAGATTATGCAGGAAGGTCTAATTTTGAGCCAACAGATATGCAATACCAAATAATTTTTAAAAGTACGCGCACATATTCGATTTAGAACCCAGAGTTGACGAAATCCTGAGCAAACTCTAACGGGACAACTGAGATTTACATTGGGAAGTGTTCATTTTCATATGATTCAACCAATGAAATCCATTTTTCAAGCTCATTACCTTTTGCGGTATTAGGTATTGCATCGAACAATCCCCCCCATTTTCTTTAAAGCTACACGATACTCATTATCAGAATTCAGCGACTTATCTTCGTAATAAGTAAGAATCTCATTTCCGATTGAAGCAGTATCAAGCCATGCAGCTAACTCATCAGGTATTGGTGCTGTTGCGTCACATTTAGAGAAATATATTGAGTTTAGTATTCTGCATTATCAATTCTTCTCTTTGAATCGCAAACGATACAGTAGTCACTCTGTAGCATTACTAAAATTGGGTCAACTGAATATGTACTTAGTTTCCTATGTCTAAGCTACCCTGACACACTCGCACGGACATTTCCGAGTTAGAATTTTACCCCAAACATGTGAGTTTCGGATTAAAATTTCAATAGGTAAAGCCCCTCTTAAGAAGTTTGTTAGCAGCCAAATACGCAATGCTTAGATAAACATACATACTGCCATAAATACGATGCGAGCTACTTGATACATACGAAACAATGACTGATTACTAATGCTTAAACTAACTGATACTTTAATTTTCATATTTTCAATCCTGTTGTGAAAGTTAGAACAGGATAAGTAGTTCTATCCGCTACCAGACATGACACTAAAAACGAAAATTAGAAGAATAGTGTCAGGGTGCCATTCTAATTACTTGCCTCTCAGTTAAATTTGGAGTGTCAAAAACCGTGGCTGTAGTAATCGTCACGATATCACGCAAAGGTTGGCCTGTTTGATCTCTAAGCAATTGTGTCAACTTGCGAACAAAATAGCTACGTTTAGCATTTGGATGATTCGGTTTATCCAACTTCACTGATGTTGAAGATTTAGCACCAGCGAAGCCTATATCATCATCTGAGTCCGTTTTAGCTATGTCGGATAAAGCATCACTCAACAATTTAGGCAATAGATCTGGCCATGACTCATAAAATGGTTTCGTTTTCTTATGTTGTTCTGGATCTGTCGCTGGATCTAGTATTTTGAAAGAGTGCGCTAGGACACTGCCGAGCATGTGCTTTTGTCTCTTTACCAAGTATTGCTCCTGATAGATACGATCATAAGCACTATGCTGAACTAGTTGTTTTAACTTTAACGCGGTTTCCCTAACCTCAATTAGCCAAATAGAGTATTCCTTGGGAGTGAGGTTGTAGGGTTTCATATCCAAGAACAACAAGGAACGCTGCACCATTGAACAAAACAGTGTGGGTTTAATATTGTACTTTGGTAACCGCTCCCACACACTTTTCATATCTTCATAAGTTAGAAGACGATCCAATACATCAGCATCGTCAGTTTCAGGCTCAAGCATAGGAAATTTATGATACCAACATTCTACTTCAGTAGCTTTTTCTTCCCACTCAGCTATGACTGATGTAGGTGCCCATTTGGGGAAATTGGGTCTTTTGATTCTAAAGTTTGACATAGTTTCTCTAAGATTTGACCAAATACTATAATTGGCGGTTAACGCCCCGTTGAGCCAACTGTTATTTGTCCTGCTTGAACGGCTTGTGTACGCCCAGCATGATCATGAACTAATGAGGAGCACTTGTTTATGATATGAGCATTCAGCGTTAATACCTTCAAACCCTATTGGAAAACATACCCACTCATCGCTATCGCCATAAAACTATAAGGTCCATTATCCTGAATCGCGATTGGTACTAAAGAGTTAGATAAGTCATTGTATTAAGATTACAAAAGAAGCACACTTATAACATAATTTGATTGTTATCACGGAACGAAAATGAGTAAATTTATCTTCCAAGGCAGTAGCCCTATATCTGAAAAAGACTTTAAAAGTCATTTAGGCTCTTTGTGCCAATTAGAAAACATAGGTGTCCTTCTAGGTGCTGGTGCATCAGCAGGATGTGGTGGTATGACAATGAAAGGTGTATGGCTTGATGCAATAAGCAGCTCAACTAGCATAGTCAATGATTTACTCTACTTTAACCTCATAACTCAAGAAAATATCACTAATCAAGATGTAAATGTTGAGCAACTTTTAGACCAAGTAACTCAATATTTATCGGTTTACAAAAAAATGGCACCATTAAATGACGACTCTGCTCTAGAGTTTCGACCAGTTACGCGACTTCAAAAAATTCTCCTTTGTTTATATCAATCAGTAACTAAAGCTGCACTGTTGGTAGAACGAGAATCTTTTGGGAATGAGAACTTAGGATCTCAAGAACAATTCAAATATCATCGAGAACTGCTTGAAAAATTAATTTCAAATCGCCAGCCAGGTCAAGCCGCTCCGATGCTATTTACCACCAACTATGATCTCTCCTTAGAGTGGGCTGCTGAAGAAATAGGCATTCAACTTGTGAATGGATTTTCAGGGCTTCACACAAGAACTTTTCAACCTCAAAATTTTGACTTGAGCTTTAGAAACGTCAATGCAAAAGGTGAGGCCAGATTTGGGCACTATCATGCCTATTTGCATAAACTGCATGGCTCCCTGTCTTGGGTTCAAGAACATGACAGTGATATTAAAGAGATCCCTTCAGCTCTAGCGAAGAGCCGTTATATTGATCCATTGCTAAATGGTGAACCTGTATATGATAAGCAATTCTTAATTTATCCTGGTGCCAATAAATATCACCACACAATCGGTTTTGTATACGGTGAGATGTTTCGCAGGTTTAGTGAGTTCCTATCAAAACCTCAAACAGCCATTTTTGTAAATGGATATGGCTTTGGTGACTATCATATCAATCGAATAATTCTTGGGGCTCTTCTCAATCCTTCACTACATATTGTTATTTTCTATCCTGATCTGGATACAATATCGACAGATACAGCTAAATTAAACGAAGCACAAAAATGCATCAAAAAACTTAAATCACTGTCATTAAACCAAATTACAATTGTTGGCGGAGATTACAAGGCCTACTTCAATTCATTTGTTAAATATATTCCAAAGCCTGTGTTATTCCCTAGAGATACTTCCACACAAGATCTTGTAGCCGCAATTAATGATTTAGTTCAAAGTGGCAATCAGATATGAGCATAGAAACAGTCGACTCCATTGGGTATGTTGTAGCTCTTGAAGGAACAAAAATTCGCATAAACTTACTTGAGGGACACAAAGGGAAATTAGCCTCTCACAGACGGGGAGTAAGTTCTGTCTCTCAACCTGGTGATTTAATCGGATTAGATGCAGGTACTAACCTTGTTATTGCTAGAGTCACTGACATGGCATTTGTTGACCCAGACAAGGCTCACTCTTCTAATGTCGGTACAATGAATGTAACAGATACCCCTCTAAGGCAACTCATTGCATATTCTGTTGGCTATGTATTTCTGGAGGGTGAAACTCGAAAATTTATACCCGAAAACTGGAAATTACCAACATTAGGAGCAAAAGCGATTCCCCTGTCGAGCGACTATCTAGAAACTATTTATGGCGTAAATGAAGATGAAAAAGACTCCACTATTGAACTAGGGCGAGACTCAAGAACTAAAACGACGAGGATCAATGCTGGTCTCAACTCTCTACTTTCTAGACATTTGGCTGTTCTTGGTAGTACTGGTTATGGAAAATCAAATTTTAATGCACTGTTATCACAAAGAATACGTGAAAAATTTAAAAAATCTAGACTCGTTATTTTCGATATAAATGGTGAATATGCTGATGCATTTATTGGTCAAAAACGAGTGAAAGAAACCATTTTGGGTAGTACTCCATCTTCTACAACTAGTTCAGTTATATTTGAACCTGTGCCGGCACCTCCTATTTTTGACGGTAAATACCCAACCTATCATAAAATACCCTATCAGGCTTTGGGTTATGCTGGGTTAATCAAGTTGTTAAGGCCAAGCGACAAGACACAGTTACCTGCATTACGAAACGCTCTTAAATCTCTTCATATGGTTACTGTTGGAAGTGATAAAGATACTAGCTGGACAGGTACACAAGATAAATGGTTTCAACTTGTAGATGATTGCAGGCAAGAGGAACAAGAGAATCTTGGTTATTGGCTTGGGCAATTAAGGTCTAACCTTATAGCTCCAGCCTCTGTTTGGCCCCCGTTTAAATCACTGTCAGCTTTAGTTTCTGAATTCGGTTCCATTGCATATGATTCTAGAAATGGTGGAAAAAGTAAAGGGATGCATTTAATTTCAGTAATGTTCTGCCATTAGTCAAAATTATCCAACAGCTTTCTGAAGATGATCGATTTAAGGAAGTTGTGGATCTAAATGGTGGACAAGAATTAACAGTCTCTGATATGTGGAGAAAAGAAATCGAACAAGAAGTCGATTATATTTTTGGTAAAAAATCGGGGGAACTACAAGATTGGGATGTTCATATCATTAATTTAAAGAATATAGCTGACGATCATTCTCCAATGATTTTAGGTTCACTTTTAGAAATGTACTCTGATGTATTATTTAAAAGAGGCCAAGATCAGAATTATCCAACCATGCTTCTTTTAGAGGAAGCCCATCACTACCTTAGAGATCCCTTCGCAGAAGAAGGAACTCAGCTTAAAGCATACGAAAGGCTAGCAAAAGAAGGGCGCAAATTTAATTGCTCTTTACTTGTTAGTACCCAACGCCCCTCAGAGCTATCTTCCACAGTGCTGGCCATGTGTTCAAATTGGATCTCACTGCGCTTAACTAATGAACGTGACATCAATGCATTAAGACACGCGATAGAAAATGGTAACGAACATACTCTAAGTGAAATCTCTGGTTTACCTAGAGGCGATGCTATTGGTTTCGGGTCTGCATTCAATATACCTGTTAGATTTACGATTGATAAAGCGGAGCCTAGCCCTAAGTCTTCAGATGCTGCATTTGCTTCTATATGGTCGACATAAATTATTTTGATATATTAATTCGGATGACGATTAAGGAGTCAGTCACTAGATGGAAAGATAAGAGGGTTTGCACTATCGTTATGTGAGTGAGTCACCATAATCATATAGCAAAGTGTATTTAAGGATAAATGGTCTTTTAGGATTTTCTACACTATTAATGCAAAGATAAAACTTCACTAAACAACGCTTTGACAATTATCAGCTACGCTTTACGAAGTAAATCGTTACAAGGATGTAAAATGCTAAATTTGGAAGATATTTCATCAGATCCGATTAAAATCCGTCAACACAAGCGCCGTTTTCACTATCTGCAATTCCTGTATTTATTTTTAGTTTTTAGTGTCGGCATTACAGAGATGGTTTTTTTCTTTTCACCATTACCTGGATGTGTAGCAGTTACGATTGCTTACCTTTTTCGCTATATCAATAAACCAATATTCCCAGCAAAAGCATGGAAAATTCTCAAAGTAACGATATTCTGTTTAATGGCAGCTTCGTTGGGTTTCACTAATGTATAAATGTCGTAGGCAAAGCCCGTGCAGTATTTCTAAGACTCGAGGAATACAGTAAATAAATCATAAGGATTTAGCGATCCGTTTTGCAAGCGGTCCATATGAACTCACTTCATACTTACTTATAACTAGAGAGCCTTTTTGTAAAGGATTTTCGAGTTTAAATCACATCAAATATTCACTTAAAAGGTTACTCTTACAAAATGAATATTTTTTGTAATGGATTTAGGTTACGCTAAGACCCATATCTCTCAATAGGAAAGGTGTTCGCTTACCTAAATAGCATGTGGGTTAATGATATTGTCAATATAATGCGCGTTTAAAGATAAAGTATACCCAGAAGATTAACCCCAAAGCACCGAAGGCACTTTGGGGTTTTATATCAATGTATTGGATGATAACTCATCAATTAATATCCAATACATTTATCATATCGTAAATCTCATTAAACTATCTATTTTTTGCTGGTGCTTAAAACATCGACACAAAAAATGCACTAAAACAAATCGCAATAACAACAGTAGTACCTAATGCCATTTTTAATTCTGTATTCATTTTCTTGCCTCCAAATGGGTATAACGTAATAATAACGCTTTAAGCTAATTTACCCAAAAATTAACCTAATAAATGTGAGCCATAGCAAAATATAATCAATATCTATTCAAGATTAATCGATGGCAGTTGATCTTTGAGGGCTTAAGTTTTTACCAATCAGTACAGCAAAACTTTTCATTGTCATCTGAGCTTGTTAAAGTCAGATAAATTTTTATAAGAGAGCAAATCATGTCGCAATTACTTCATACGATGATCCGTGTAGGCAACCTAGAACGTAGCATTCAATTTTATACTCAAGTGATGGGAATGAAGCTACTTCGTCAATCTGAAAACGCTGAATACAAGTACACTCTTGCCTTTGTTGGTTTTGGTGAGGAAACAACTGGCCAAGCCGTTATCGAGTTAACTTATAATTGGGGTGTCGATACCTATGATTTAGGCAATGGCTTTGGACATTTAGCCATTGGCGAAGAAGACATTTATGCTCGTTGCGATGCCATTGCAGCCGCTGGCGGCAAAATTACTCGCGCTCCAGGCCCTGTGGCGGGTGGTAAAACTGAAATTGCCTTCGTTGAAGATCCAGATGGATACAAAATTGAGTTAATTCAAAAGAGTTCAGCAACTGAAGCGTTAGGTTAATTCATTTAAGCGGTAAACTTAAGCCTATTATTAAACTAGCAATAAACAATAAAACCAGCGAAAGCTGGTTTTATTTTACTGGGTAGCTCGACATTAGTCCCTAGTTCAAATCAATAAGACATTGTCATCAAACTAAAATGAGTAATACAAGGCAATATGCCTATTCAGGCTTAACCAAACTAAAATGCTCATATGCCCTTTGGGAGGCAATACGACCTCTTGGCGTGCGTTGGATAAACCCTTGTTGAATTAAAAAAGGTTCCAATACATCCTCAATCGTATCTCTATCTTCACCAATAGCTGCAGCGAGGTTGTCTAATCCTACTGGGCCACCCATAAATTTATCTATAATAGCCAATAACAATTTTCTATCTAAGTAATCAAAACCTTGTTCATCAACATCGAGCAAATCAAGCGCATATTCAGCGACTTTTTGGGTCACTTTACCATCATGTTTTACTTCCGCGTAGTCACGTACCCGACGTAATAAACGATTAGCAATACGAGGGGTTCCCCGTGAGCGTTTAGCGATCTCAATCGCCCCTTGCTCATCAACCTCAAGCTCCATCACCTTAGCTGAACGTGTCACAATTGTAGTGAGATCTTTCACATTGTAAAATTCTAACCGCAATGGGATACCAAAACGCGCACGCAATGGCGACGTTAGCGCCCCAGCACGAGTTGTGGCACCAATAAGCGTAAATGGCGGTAAATCTAATTTAATCGAACGTGCAGCTGGACCTTCACCAATCATAATATCAAGTTGGTAATCTTCCATCGCCGGATAAAGGATCTCTTCTACTACAGGGCTTAAACGATGAATTTCATCGATAAAGAGTACATCGCCCTCTTCAAGGTTAGTCAACAAGGCAGCTAAATCGCCGGCCTTTTCAAGCACGGGTCCAGAAGTAGATTTAATATTGACGCCCATTTCATTGGCTACAATCATCGCTAAGGTGGTTTTACCTAAACCTGGAGGGCCAAAAATCAACATATGGTCAAGGGCTTCACGACGATTTATCGCAGCTTGAATAAAAATCTTAAGCTGAGCTCGAGTATCATCTTGACCGGTATATTCATCCAACATTTTAGGACGCATAGCACGATCTATAAGTTCATCTTGACCTTGTTCCTGCGGCTGAATTAAACGATCAGCTTCAATCATTATTATGGACCCTGTTTATGAATATCATTTATTTATAACATTGATTTTAAGGCAGCTTTAATTAAGGTTTCAGAACTCATACCTTCTTTGAAAGCTGCTGCCACTGATTTACTGGCTTGCGCAGGTTTATAACCTAATGATAATAAAGCTGAAATAGCATCTTCTTCAGCACTGTCTTCAACAATAGCCGGAGTATAATTACTCTGCAGCATAAATTCGCGTTCTGTACCAGCAGAGGCTTCAAGCAAGCTTTTAAGTTTATCACGCATTTCTATCACTAAACGTTCAGCGGTTTTCTTACCCACACCAGGTAGCTTAACTAAGGTGGCAATGTCATCGCGTTCGACACATGACATAAATTCTGATGCTGTCATACCCGATAGAATCGTTAATGCTAACTTGGGCCCAACACCATTCGTTTTAATTAATAAGCGAAATAATGCACGCTCTTGTTTAGTGATAAAACCATAAAGCAACTGAGCGTCTTCACGTACCACAAAATGGGTAAATAACATCGTAGTTTGATTTAACCCAGGTAGTTCATAGAAGCTAGTCATAGGTACTTGCAACTCATAACCGACACCATTGACATCAATCACAACTTCAGGCGCTTGTTTTTCAACTAATATTCCGCTTAGACGACCTATCATTTGTATCTTCCATATGTTCTGCTGCTAGCTTTACCGCCCATGGCAATAAGGCTTTGATAAGTATGAAAATGGCAAATTGCTACCCCTAATGCATCTGCGGCATCCGCTTGTGGTGATGCAGGTAGCTTTAACAATTGCTTAATCATGTGTTGCACTTGCGTTTTTTGAGCTCGACCTGTGCCAACTACAGCACTTTTTATCTGGGTTGCGCTATATTCAGCAACAGGCAACCCCGCACATGTTGCCGCGACAATGGCTGCGCCGCGAGCTTGGCCCAATTTAAGGGCTGAGTCGGCATTTTTTGCCATAAATACCCGTTCAATGGCAAACTCATCTGGCTGATATTGTGTAATAATTTCGCATAAGCCTGCATAAATTTGTTGTAAACGTTGTGGTAACTCATCGGCTGATGTTCGGATGCAACCACTACCAAGGTAAATCTGTTGACGGCCTTGGCATTGAATAACACCATAGCCAGTAATACGGGAACCAGGATCAACCCCTAAAATGATCGCCATTGATGCCTCATTCGTTATCTAACGCTTGCATAACATCATCAGAAATCTCAGCATTATGATATACCTCTTGTACATCATCATGGTCTTCTAAGGTATCGATTAAACGTAAAAATTTCTCAGCAGTTTTAGCGTCGAGCTCAGCTTTTAATGAGGCAATCATAGTCACTTCAGCATTAACAGATTCAAAACAAGCGCTATCAAGTGCATCTTTCACTTTGCCAAATGCATCTGGAGTGGTAAAAACATCAGTTGAACCATCTTCGTGGGTGATAACATCTTCTGCACCAGCTTCTAACGCACTGTCGATTAAACTATCTTCATCAGTGTCGGTGTCGTAGGAAATAATGCCAGATTTAGTAAACAAATATGCCACCGAACCATCGGTGCCTAAATTGCCACCCGACTTATTAAAGGCATTGCGAACACCAGAAACAGTACGATTACGATTATCTGTCATGGTTTCAACCATGACAGCTGTACCACCTGGGCCATAGCCTTCATAAATAATGGTTTCTAATTGCTGCCCATCCATTTCACCAGCCCCACGTTTAATGGCTCGTTCTACGGTGTCGCGGGTCATATTATTTGATAAGGATTTATCAATTGCAGCGCGTAATCGGGGATTGGAATCAGCATCAGAACCGCCTTCGCGAGCAGCTACTGTCAGTTCTCGAATAAATTTAGTGAACAATTTACCGCGTTTAGCATCTTGTGCTGCTTTACGATGCTTAATATTGTCCCATTTGCTGTGTCCTGCCATTATGGCTCCTTATTATCCACTAGGATATTCCAAGTAAAACGGTCTACTTGTAAAAACATACCGAGGCAAAAGCCTCGGTATCTAGTGCCCTGTTAAGAGCGAGCAAATGGCTAACGTTAGCGATTTACTCTTCTGTTTTAACTTTTTCAACCACTGCAATGCCTAACTCAGCAAGTTGAACTGGGTTTGCAAATCCTGGCGCATTGGTCAACGGACATGCTGCGGTGGTGGTTTTAGGGAAAGCCATCACGTCACGAATTGAGCTAGCACCCGTCATTAGCATAATAATACGGTCTAAACCGAATGCTAAACCAGCATGTGGTGGTGTGCCATAACGTAATGCTTCGAGTAAGAAGCCGAATTTTTCATTCGCTTCTTCAGCTTCAATACCTAAAATATCAAATACTGTGCTTTGCATTTCTGCGTTATGGATACGGACTGAACCACCACCTAACTCACAACCGTTTAAGACCATATCGTAAGCATCAGAAATCGCGACACCAGGATCGGCAGCTAATTGTTCCGCACTAATGCCACGAGGCGCGGTAAATGGATGATGAACGGCGTGGAAACCACCATTAATTTTCTCAAACATCGGGAAGTCGACAACCCACATTGGACGCCACTGCCCTTCAAGAAGTTTGAAGTCTTCACCTGCTTTTAAGCGCAATGCACCCATGGCTTCAGCCACAACGTTAGCCTTATCAGCACCAAATAGAATGATATCGCCTGTCTGAGCACCAGTACGACTGATGATATCGTTAACAATAGGTTCATTTAAAAATTTAAGCACTGGCGATTGAATACCGTCCATACCTGCTGCTAAATCATTTATCTTCATCCACGCTAGGCCTTTAGCGCCATAAATACCAGCATACTTAGTGTAATCATCTATTTGCTTACGAGACAAAGATGCACCCGTTGGAATGCGTAATGCCGCGACTCGGCCTTCGACATCATTTGCTGGGCCATTAAATACCGCAAACTCAACATCTTTAACTAAATCGGCAATATCAACTAATTCAAGTGGATTACGTAAGTCCGGTTTATCGGAACCATAACGCTTCATTGCTTCGGCGTATGACATGCGAGGAAACTCACCTAAATCAACATTCAATAAGTCTTGAAACAAACCGCGCATCATCTGCTCAGTTTTTTCCATAACTTGTTCAGAAGACATAAAAGAGGTTTCAATATCAATTTGAGTAAATTCAGGTTGGCGATCAGCACGTAAGTCTTCGTCACGGAAACACTTAACAATTTGGTAATAACGGTCAAAACCCGACATCATCAATAATTGCTTAAATAACTGTGGCGATTGTGGCAACGCAAAGAACTGACCTTTATAAGTACGGCTTGGAACTAAATAATCACGCGCACCTTCTGGGGTCGCTTTAGTCAAAATAGGTGTTTCGATGTCTAAAAAGCCATTGCTGTCTAAAAAGCGACGAACTGAACTGGTCACTTTTGCACGAAACATAATACGCTCAGCCATTTCAGGACGACGTAAATCTAAATAGCGGTATTTTAAGCGTTGTTCTTCACTATTATTCTGATAATTATCCATGCTTAATGGCAAAGGTGCTGAAGCATTAATAACCGTCAGTTGCTTACCTAAGATTTCAATTTCGCCGGTTTTCATTTGTGAATTAACTTGGCTATCTGGACGCGCGTGAACAATGCCTTTAACTTGAACACAAAACTCACTGCGCAATGTGCATGCTATATCAAAAACATCTTTTAGATCTGGATCATAAACAACTTGTACTAGCCCTTCTCTATCGCGTAAGTCTAAAAAAACCACTCCGCCTAAATCTCGACTACGATTAACCCAACCGACTAAAGTAACTTCTTGACCTAGATGAGACTTATTGATGTCTCCACAATAATGACTGCGCATTGAACTCTATCCTTTATTCACAAAACGGTATTTTAGAAATCGAAAACCATAAAAACGGCATTATATACCGTGACTCAAACTTATGCATTGAAGTATCAGTCAGATCGCAGCAATTAACCAGACCTATAGCGAATAAACCCGGTTGATTGACTGAAAAACCAGCAACCAAACTAGCTCATTTTATATTGATGTCCACCTACTTTTTTTGCCTGATACATTAATTGATCTGATATATTCAATAACGATGTCGCGTTATCGGCATCATCAGGAAAAATAGCAATACCGATACTGGCCGAAATAGTAATGTTAAGATCATCAATGAGTAATGGTTTTTGTAATGTCGCTAATATATTATCAGCCACTTGACGGGCACTTTCTTTGGCTTCAATATTATTTAATAACACCACAAATTCATCGCCACCAAAGCGAGAAACAGTATCAGACTCCCTCACTAGTTGGGTTAATAACAAGGCTATATGTTGCAATAATTTATCCCCTACATGGTGACCATGTTGATCATTTACAGCTTTAAATCCATCCAAATCAATAAATAATAACGCAAATTTTAAATCGTCCCTTTGATGAATGAGTGTGGCTTGTACTAATCTATCATCAAGTAAACTGCGATTAGGCAGTGAGGTAACATTGTCATGATTGGCAATAAATCTAAGGTTATCTTCTACTATGAGACGTTTTTGAATTTCAACATTCAAACGTCGATTTGACATCAAAATGATAATGGAAATGAAGAAAATAACTAAAAAACCAATAACCGATAATTTCAACCAACGTTGATATTGTGAGGTGTCACTATTGAGATCTAAAGATACCCATTTTTGGTACATGTTTTGTTGTTCGGTTTCATCGATGGTTGCTATCACTCGATCGATTAATGGGACTAAGGTCTTTACCCCTGGAAATAAACCAATGTGACTATTATGTTCAGTAAGTTCGGCTAATAACGACATCTTTAAACTCGGGTATTGACCACCTTTTAAGGTGGTAGCCAATGTGGCAACTTGTTCAACAAACATATCTGCTCTGCCATTAATTACCGAGTTCATCCCCTCTTTGGTATCTGACACTATCACCAAATGTAAACTCGGGTATTGTTGACGGAGTTGATCCATGATGTGGTAGCCTTCAACCACTGCCAATCGTTTACCGCCAACTTGTGAAATATTAAAAATTGGAGGTTGTGTTAAAGAAGATACTATTGCCCAAGACGACGGCCAATATGCTAATGAAAACGCAATAGAATTTTCACGTTCTGTCGTTTTTGCCATACTCCCGACAAGATGAATCTCTCCTTTAATCAGATCATTCATCATATTACCAAAATCATCATAAGCCACAGGAATAATGGGTAAATTTAGTTGCTTGACTAATAAATTTTTAATATCTGCATTAATCCCTAAAAACTCACCATTTTCCCCCTGAAACTCCATAGGGGCCCAATTCTTTAGGTAACCCATTTTAATTGCGCCTAAACTACTAATATATTGTTTTTGTTGAATAGTCAGTTTAATTTTATTTGCTGAACCAGCGAAAAAACGGTCATCTGGATTAATTAACCATTTACGTTCAATTTGTATCAATTCTTCAACAGAGATCAAATTAAAACCAGCTTGAATACGGTCCGCTAATCCATTGTCATCAATCCGAGTTAACACATACATATCTGTCGAAAATTCTATATCATCATATTGACGAAACTCTGCCCATAATTTATTAGCCAATAAATAATGCGATGTCATTGCAGCTGAAGACACAAAACCAGTAATCTCGTCATTACGGGATGCTTTTACCATACTGTCTAATGAATCATAGAAACGAATCTGTGCCTTAGGAAACGCTTTTTTAATATCACTAATATAAGGAGCTGTAGGGAATACACCTATTCGCATATCACTATTTTTAATATTTTTTAAGTTAAGGTTAGTACTAAAAAAACGACTTTTAACAGAAATGATATGCCATGTTTGCTTTAATCCTGTGCGCATTTCTTGGCTTTCTGGGTAACCAATATGAACATCAGCAACACCACGTTTAACGTCTTCAATAGTGCTATTCATATCGCCAGCAACAAAATCAATATTAATACCGGTTTTTTCTGACCATAATGTCCATAAGTCAACCAACATACCGTGTGGCAAACCATCAGTTCCAATATCAATATAAGGTTCTACATTATTTTGCATCGCAATAACAACGCCTGAGGTTTGTCGATGATAACCTAACCAACGTCGCTCGATTTGCTTGGTTATTTTAGCGGGTATCAATTCAAAACCACGGTTAATTTTGTTGATAAGCTCCGTGTTCCCTTTCGAAACAGCCGGTGAAAGATTTATTTTTTTGATGAGAATACGTGAGGAACTGTAGAAGTTTGCCGCAATATCTTGTTCTAGTGCTAAATTGCGTTGGTATCCTTCTGTACTGGCAAAAACAAACAAATCTTCATTAACAGCCGCTTGTAATAATTGTTCACGATTTTGATAGCGTTTAAAGCTAAGCTTGGGTTCTAATGCAGATAATGTTGCTTCATGTGATGAGCCTGTCACGATACCTATTTGATAAGGAACTAAATCACTTATTTGTTTTTTACTGTTGAGCGACTTATGCACATAAAGATAGGTATTTACTGAGGTAAATGAATTGGCAAAATCAAATTTTTCAAGCCGGGCCTCATTTTGCGACATCCCAATATGAACATCGGCTTTATTCTGTTCAAGTTGTTCAAGTGACTGCTGCCAATGTCGAGATACAAATTGCACTTTAGTACCTGAAAAAACTGACCATTCACGCCACAAATCAACCAAGATACCAGCAGGAGTACCTTTGTCATCTAAATATTGAAACGGATAAGTATCTTCTCCCATTACAATAATTAATGGAGATTGTTGATCTACTAAGTCATTTTTATCAAAATCAGTTGCTTGTACTGGTAATGATGTCCATGTAAATAAAATTGCTAATATCCAAGGTATAAATTTCAAGTTTTTTCCCTAATACTTTGTTTTTTTATACTTACTCATCTAAATAAGCTGATTTATATTAAATGTGCAGATAATTCATTGATAAAATGTTGAGCAACCTCACCTTTATGTTGGCATTAACTTATGTTGATATTAAATTGGGTTGACACTAGGGTCTGTTGATATCACTACAAATTAGTTACTAATCGATTAACCAACATCCACATTACATCGTAGTAACAAAAATAAATAATATCATTTTTCTATATTGTTTCGTGTCGAGTGGATAAATACAGCGTAATTTTTGAATTTTTATTGATAATACCAGTATTCAACCTCATTCAAAACCGCTCTTATTAACAACAGTAGCCACTATTTGAAAAAAAACTCACAAATCTGCAATAGTATGCTTGCTGCGGTTCACCTTGATTAGCTAAAATACAATCCTAATTTTTCCATATTACAGCTGATGAAATCTCAACAAGATACGATATACGCTAATGTAGCCAATAACATAACGGATTTTCAATTTGATCAACGTGTTGCTGGTGTATTTAATGACATGATCCGTCGCTCAGTTCCTGGTTACGCACAAATTATCAATACCATTGGTGATTTTGCTAATCGCTTTGTCACACCTCAAAGTAATATTTATGACCTTGGCAGTTCGTTAGGCTCTGCCACCTTGAGTATTCGTCGACAAATTGAAGGTCGAGAGTGCCATATTTATGCGATTGATAATAGCCAGTCAATGATTGACCGTTGTACTGAAAATCTTGCTGCTTATGTCAGCGACATCAAAGTGAATTTACTGTGTGCCGATATAAGAGAAGTCGAAATTCAAAATGCGTCGATGGTTGTGCTAAATTTTACATTACAATTTTTGCCTATCCAGGATCGAAATGCGCTGATTAAACGTGTATATGACGGTATGCTACCCGGCGGCATTTTAATCATTTCTGAAAAGTTGTTTTTTGAAGATAATCAAATTCAGCAGTTATTAGATGAACAGCATTTAGATTTTAAGCGTGCAAATGGGTATAGTGAGCTCGAAATAAGTCAAAAACGCAGCGCGTTAGAGAACGTTATGCGTCCAGACAGCTTGAATGTTCATCAACAGCGTATAACCGAAAGCGGCTTTAGTCACTTTTCAATTTGGTTTCAATGTTTTAACTTTGCATCTATGGTAGCCATTAAATGATCAATTTCAGTTCTTTTTATAAAGACATTGCCGATTCAAATCTGCAGCATTGGCTTGAAACGCTACCAGCCATTTTAGGGAAATGGCAACGAGATAATAATCACGGGAGTTTACCTAAATGGGAAAAAGTCCTCAATAAATTGCATTATCCGCAACCTGATAAAGTTGATTTTAGTAGTACTGTCACCATTGGAACCGGTGAACAACTTAGCCCTGGACAAGTAGAAAAACTTTCTAATTTGCTTGCTGTTTTCCAACCATGGCGTAAAGGACCATTTATAGTTCATGGCATTCAAATTGATACTGAATGGCGAAGTGATTGGAAATGGGATCGAGTTAAAGATTACATCACACCGTTAACAAATCGTACCGTATTGGATGTCGGTTGTGGTAGTGGCTATCATATGTGGCGAATGCTGGGTGCAGGAGCGACTCGAGTTGTCGGAATAGATCCGTCGCCTTTATTCTTATGTCAGTTTGAAGCCATTAAACGAGTCGCTGGAAATCAACATCCAATACATTTACTGCCTCTAGGGATTGAAGAGTTACCCGCTTTAGATGCCTTTGATACGGTATTCTCAATGGGGGTCCTATACCACCGTCGGTCTCCTATTGATCATTTACTACAATTACGAGATCAACTCCGCGTTGGTGGAGAACTGGTATTAGAAACATTGGTGATTGATGGCGATGAGAATGCAGTACTTGTGCCACAAGATAGATATGGCAAAATGAACAACGTTTGGTTTATACCCTCTGTAGCAGCCTTAATGTTATGGTTAAAGAAATGTGAGTTTATTAATGTTCGTTGCGTTGACATCGATATCACCTCGTTAGCAGAACAACGCAGCACTGCTTGGATGAAAAATGAATCTCTAGTCGATTACCTCGACCCAAATGATGTAAGTTTAACCATTGAAGGTTATCCTGCACCCAAAAGAGCCATTATCATTGCAACCAAGAACCAACCGAATCACGACTTAGTGTAAATAATACTATTCAACAGGAATTGATATGTTAAAGCAGGTAATTGCTCTATCCATTGTAGCAGCCCTTATTTCGGGTTGTACAACAACTCAAAAACCCACAACACCTCCGCTAACTAATGCTGATCTGAATAGCGGTTTGCAAATGTCGCAAACGGTGATCATTGACGCTATGAGTTCACAAAACGCTCAACAACTAAGTGATATTGGTGCTCTTTCTGATGAAATCCGCAAACTGAAAACACAAGTCAGCGCAGCAATTAATGAGAAACCTAAAACAGTTATTGTTCAACCACCTATGCCTAAAACTATTGCGGTTCCGGAACAGTGTGCTGAAGCCATTATTGGAGAAAAATTTCTCCTAGGTGAAGTCGAAAGTGTCTATATTGATGAAGTAAAAGCCAAGTTTGCAACACGTATCGATACCGGTGCTGAATCATCCTCTTTGGATGCTCGTAATATCGTATTATTTGAACGAGAAGGCATACAATGGGTTCGCTTTGACGTAATGACTAATGGTATTGATCAACCAGGCAATACCTTTGAATCTAAAGTTGAACGTTTTGTACGTATTAAACAGGATGCAGATACGGGAGATGACCGTCGTCCAGTCATTCATGCCCATTTAAAAATAGGTAAATATGCCGCCGAAACCGATTTAAACTTAACGGATCGAAGTCACCTAGAGTATCCTTTATTACTAGGTCGCAAGTTTATGAAAGATATTGCCATTGTTGATGTAGGCCAAAGCTACATTTATGGTAAAGCCAAAAACCAAATTACCACTTTAGTTAAGTAGGATCCGTAATGCATTCTCGTAAACCGTTTTATATATTCGTTGCACTGCTATTTATAGTTGGGATCAGTACCAGTATCTATCGTGGATTAGTCCACAATGTGCCTTTTTTACCCGGTGAACAGGTACAAAGTTGGGCAATCGATGCCAAAGTCAGTTTTACTGGCACAAACCAACCTGCTGAGGTCAATTTTTCATTACCTAGCGATCCTGCATTTGACATACTCGTCGAAAATGCATCCTCTCCAGGTTATGGCTTAAGTATATCGGCTGATGCTAAGGATCGTCGTGCAGTTTGGTCAATTCGTGACGCTTCAGGCCCTCAAGCATTATACTATCGAGTCACATTGGTGCCGACAGGCAAACTCAATATTGAAACGGATATAGAACCCGTTACACCAGAACCTTATTTATGGCCCGCGACAGAAAAATCAGCTGCGGAGCAAGTTATTGAAGAAGTATGGACTCGCAGTGCAACTAACTTATCCTTTGCTCAACAACTAATGAATTTGATTAATGATAATAATCAAAGTCAAAACATGGCATTGTTGTTATCGGCCAATACCTCAACCAATCTTTTTTTGCATATGCTGCATTCAAAAGGTGTACCTGCACGTGTGGTTAATGGCTTACAACTTGAAGATCAACGTCGTCGCCAACAACTCACAACCTACGTTCAAGTTTATAACGATGGCGAATGGGTACTTTTCGATGTTGCTAACAATAAACAAGGCCGTGATAACACCTTAGTGTTATGGGAATATTCTGGTCACTCTGTACTTGATGTTATGGGGGGAACTAATTCATTAGTTAATTTCTCTATGTTACAAGACACTCGCTCTGCATTGGCAACATCTATTGATATGATGATGAATGATGATGCGTTCGATTTTTCCTTGTATCAATTACCGCTTGAAGAACAAAGCACATTTAAAGGTATTCTGTTAATTCCTATCGGAGTATTGGTTGTCGTGTTTTTACGTGTCATCGTCGGGATCAAAACATCGGGTACTTTTATGCCTGTATTGATTGCCCTCGCCTTCATTCAAACCACGCTATTGACTGGCTTAATCGGCTTCTTGTTAATCGTTGCTTTTGGATTAATGATCCGCTCATATCTGTCGACACTCAACTTACTCTTAATATCCCGAATATCGGCGGTGATAATAGTGGTGATCTTCATTATTGGTTTATTTACCTTAATCTCATTCAAATTAGGCTTAAGCGAAGGCCTTACGATTACGTTCTTCCCAATGATCATCTTGGCGTGGACTATCGAACGTATGTCAATTTTATGGGAAGAAGAAGGCCCTAAAAAAGTATTTGTATCCGGTGGTGGTAGTTTATTTGTCGCAACATTAGCGTATTTAGCAATGGACAATGAATTGGTGCAATATTGGGTATTCAACTTTTTAGGTATCCATTTAGTGATTTTAGCCTTGGTATTAGTAATGGGACAATATACCGGTTACCGTTTAACCGAACTAAAACGCTTCAAACCATTAGTTGGAGAACAATAATGAAGTACGCCTGGCCCTGGGAATTGAGCCGTAGTGGTGTACTCAACATGAATAGGCGCAATATTAGCTATATTGGTCGTTATAATCAGCGTAAATTTTATAAACGCGTTGATGACAAGCTAATCACTAAGCAACTTGCGCTTGCTAATGGCATTGCGGTTCCCGATTTAATTGGTGTTGTTCATGAACAACATAAAATCCAAGACATTCCAGCAATGGTCTTGGACCGTAGTGGTTTTGTGATTAAACCAGCAAAGGGTTCTGGTGGTAAAGGGATTATGGTGATCACCAAAGTGAGCAATGGTTGTTATTACAAAGCCAATGGTCATGAAGTGTCTCATAATGAAATTTATCGCCATGTATCCAATATTTTAAGTGGTTTATTTTCTCTAGGTGGTAAGCCAGATGTCGCAATCGTTGAAGGATTAATTGAATTTGATCCTGTCTTTGAAGGCTTAAGTTATGAAGGTGTCCCTGACATCCGCTTAATCGTGTTTAAAGGCTTCCCTGTAATGGGTATGTTACGTTTATCGACGGCGGCATCTGACGGTAAAGCTAACTTGCACCAAGGCGCTGTCGGTGTTGGTTTAGATATCGCGACCGGAAACAGTTTGCATGCAGTGCAATTTGACTTACCCTCGCATAAGCATCCAGATACTCACTTCCCTTTATCGGACATTAAAGTGCCTCATTGGGAGACATTACTTCACACAGCATCTAGTGCTTATGAAATGTGTGAATTAGGGTATTTAGGTACCGATATGGTGTTAGATAAAAATAAAGGCCCATTGTTGCTAGAATTGAATGCCCGTCCTGGCTTAACAATTCAAATTGCGAATGGTAGAGGGCTTCTACCTCGACTTAAGCATGTTGAAGCGATGAAAAGCTCAGCAATGTCAGTTGAGGAACGCGTGGCTTATGCTAAAAAGCATTTTTGTAGCAACCCTATTTTTTAATCTTGTTGTCACAGCAAATGCTGTGGCAAATCCTTTAGCACTGTTCATCGAACAGTGCTTACAATATCAACCAAACCTAGTGCAAGATGACCTTGTTACTTTTCAGTCAGTTGAACAGCAAGCTGTTGAATTTGAAAAGCAAACACTTGCGTTAAATAATCTTAACGACAGAATTCAATATTATCGTCCTTTCGTCATCGACAACCAAAGTAAACAAGGTTTATTGTGGTGCCAACTTCATCTTGCTGATGAACTGTATGCATTAACTGCAGCACCATCCACTCAATCCCTTATCAATAAATTACAACATGCCGCCCTTCCTTATAACCAGTTAGGGGAGCATTTGGCATCGATAAAACAGATGCAATGGGCGTTAATCGAAAAATCAAAACTTCACAGTGCTCAAGCAAGTATTCATTTAGCATTGTCGCAACAAGATTTCACAATGCAATTTAATCAGCAGGATTGTGTGCTCAATAATGGCCCAAAAAGCGAATCTAAAACAAATGATAACGACATTAACAACAATGCAAATATTGATATAAGCATTGCCAAATATTTAATTAAACAACCCAATGAACACTGCAGAAAACAAGCGTGGCTTGCTTATCAAACTCGCTCAAGAGACCAACAGACACCCGCTCTTGAGTTGATTCATCAATTACATCAACAATATGCAACACAGCAAGCATACGACAATACTGCACAATCGGAGTTGTCTCGTTATGGATTAAATCCCCAATTATTACAACAATTTTTAACCAACCAAACAACTAATTTAGATATTGCGCCATGGAATATTGCCCATGTATTAAGTGGTATAAGTAAATCATCGAAGATGAAAATGATTACTTCGAACGAATTTTTACAGCAAATATTCGCAAGTCTTAAGCCATTAGGACTCAAGTTTGAATTAATTACACTGGCAAGTTCGACTACAAACAAACAATCATCGTCCGATGCTGAACAACATAATCCATTAACTGACATGCAAGCTATTCGCGTGTGGCATCAGCAACGATTACTTGGTGACATTTTTACCTATCCACAAGATAAGCTAAAATCCAGATTAAATGTAGATGGTCAACTCATAAAACAAGCTGTCATTGGTCATCAATTTGGACAATATGCGCTAAGTTTTCCTCGACAATTAACCCGGCTGCAACAACAACAAAAATTAATTTACGCTTTGAGCCAAGCAATAGTATCCTTAGCGCAAAGCGGCCAGTTTTATTTTCTCAGCAATAGAGTACAAAACCTAGATACCCATGCGATATCAACGAAGTGGTTAGTGCACTACATTAACCAACAACTTGACTTGCCTTTGTTGTCTGCACGCCATCAATTAGTTGCACAATATCAGCAACAATTATGGGTATTCAGAGCAAAAGTTGCACTGACGTTTTATCAATATAAAGGTAACTTTAAAGGTACTGATAAAGATGATTGGCTAACAAACAATCAACCATTGTCAGCCGCATTTGAACAGAGCTTTGGCCAACAATGGCCAAACGCTACAGATGCAATTTATAGTTATCAAGCTATTGCTAATGAAGGCATTAATCATTATCTTCCTTTATGGCAAACAGCATTGACACAATTAATCATAGCTGAGGTACCAGCCAAAATATCACCGAGAGACATATTTGATTTACTGGTTATAAACGAAACATATTTACCCTTAAACGATCGACTTGAACGGCTTATTGGCCCACCGATTGACACACATTCACTCATCAGGAGATTTAAACATGCTGGAACTACGCAAGAGTAAAACACTCTCGTACTTACTATTGTCAGCTACGTTGTTTAGTAGTGTGGCTTTCGCAAAAGAGACCGTCGAAAAAGTACCTCATAACTTAACAGCAGAACAAGTTTATCAAGGTATTAAAACTAATTTAGAAACCAACCTTTATTCATTACCACCACGAGTACAAGCACATTATGCTATTCGCCAGTTCCGTATGACAGGTGAAAACAAATATGCTAACGGTTCATTAATCGATCTCATTACCATTGCGGAACGTCAACTTTATTATTCCTGTAATCTGGACAAGCCTGGTTTTATTAAAAGTGAATCAAAAATTGAAGCTGATAAGATAGGGAATGGTCCTCGTGGTAAAGCTCGTAAAATAGCTATCGCACCCTACCCTAATTTTATGCTGTACACTGATGTTTTATTACGTTATTCCAGTCGTGTCGATGAATTTGGCTTTACAGGACCTTGTCATGATTTAATGATAAAAACCTTAAAAAATGCCAATCTAGAACCTGCTTTAACCGATAAAAAAATGATCAAAGCTTGGGCTGCACAGTTAATTAACTATGTTTACTGGGCTAAACAAATTGGTGTTGGGGACTATTATGAAGCTTATAAAAAAGCCTTTATTAAAACCTACCCTAATAGCAAGGATGATAAGCTCAAAAAAGGTCAATATAAAAATAAAATTTATGGCATGACTCACTTTATTTTTTCAGCCAGTGAGTATTATCAACACCCAGTGGACCCAAAAGAATACCAATGGATTCTAGATTATTTTGAAAAAAACATTGATCGCATTTTAACTGATACTACTGAAGATATTATTACTGAAGTCGGCATTAGTTTCTTGATCACGGGTAATGGTGATAATCCTGTCGTTGATAAAGTGAAGAAATACGTGATTGCGGCTTACGATCCCAACACTATGATGATCCCATCGCCTCATGGTAAAGCAGAGTTATCTAGCGGTGAGCACAGAAACGTCTTAGCGATGATGTTATTAGATTGGCCAGAAACATTACATAAAGGCCCATATTTAAATGATATAGCGTCAACTAAAAGAAATTTACCTAAATCAGTTACCCCTAAGACTTCTATGAGTAATGTAAAATTGCACTAAAATATAAAGATGTACAAACTGAGGCAAATGCACTGCATTTGCCTTTTTTGTTTCAAGATAGGTTTGTTTCCTCAACGTCTGTCACGCATAAAGAGAGCACTTAATGAGCCGAGCTAAATCAACTCTAGAACAATGGCGAATTGTCCAAGCTGTAGTCGATTTTGGAGGTTATGCGCAGGCTGCAGAAAAACTCAATAGAAGTCAGTCGTCACTCAATCATGCTGTATCTAAGTTACAACAACAGCTTGGTATCAATCTACTCGAAGTAAAAGGTCGAAAAGCTTATTTAACTGAACAAGGTGAAGTGTTACTGCGTCGCTCCCGCCATCTAACTCAATCGGTTGAAGAGCTCGAACAATTAGCCAGTAATTTAGGCCAAGGTTGGGAACCAAACCTGACAATTGCTAGAGAAATAGTATATCCAATGGATAAACTTGTTGAAGCGCTAACGGCCTTTTTACCCGAAAGTCGTGGAACCAGAGTAACCATAATAGATTCAGTGATATCAGGTACTCACGATCTTATTAGAAATAACCTTGTCGATATCGCCATTTGTGCAACACCACCTAAAGGCCATATTTCAGAAACATTATGTGAATCGAGTTTTGAACTTGTCTGCCATCCTGAACACCCATTAGCTCAACTTGAATTGATTGAAGATGACAAACAATTAGCACAATATCTGCAAATAGTGATTAAAGATACAGGGGTAAATGCCAGTAATGATATTGGTTGGTTAAAAGCGGAACAACGCTGGACAGTGTCAAACTTTCACGAGGCTAAAATAATTTTATCGCGCAATATTGGTTTTTGCTGGATTCCAAGTTTTCTAGTCGAACAAGAAATTGCCAATAAACAGCTTATTCGTATACATTTACGGGGCAGCTATCAGCGTAAAATAATGCTTAATTTAGTGGTACCCAATCGTAATCAACAAGGACCTGCGTGTAAGTTACTCGAAAACTTAATTTTAGCGCGACATAATGTGACGCTTAATGTTTAGCTCACATTCGCTGTTGGCTTTGTCGGTATGACGCTGATTAGTACTAATTGATAATCCTAAGCTTCATTACTGTTATTAAACTAATAGTTAATTTAATTCAGCAATGATTATCGTAAATTTGGAATATACAGTTTGATTTGTAAAGAAATAATCACGGGTATTGATAGGTATTGCAGAACAATCTTATATCCTAGATATGAATTTGTCTTAATAGCATTTTATAGTCGATATTATACGTATATTTCCAAAGATTGATGCTGTTGATTTGATTGTGCCGCTGTAATGTCGTTGACATTTTTTTCACTACTTTGGTGTTCCGATAATAAATAGTTAGATGAATGCAATTCTTCATTCTGGTTTACATCATCAGCATGAAGTACGTCATTAGTTAATACCTGGCTATTTGGAGAAATGGCATTGTTCGTTGTTGTAGACGACAAAGAATCTGAATTATTTGTCGTTAACTCTTTCTTTGCTTCATTCATGTTCTGTAATGCTTGCGCCGCCACACGAATATCGGCCATTGACGGTTGTATAGGAGCCATGGCTGCTGCATACACTTTCTGCATTTTACTTAATGTTGCTTGGGCGTCACCATCAACAGTAGACACATCAATATTAACCTCTCCATCCACTGCATAACGACGTCCATCGGGCCCTTTTTCATATTGATAACTTGGACTTTGCGCTAAACTTCCACCTACGGCAGCATGTGCTTGTTCGTGTGTTTTGACCTCGGTATCTCGTTGTGCTAGTTGATCAATCTGCTTTTTTTCAGCTTGTATTATTTGCTGTTGTTTGTCTTTTACTTGTTGCTCTACTTGCTGTTCTGCAGTGTCATCCTGACGATTTGAAACTTCAGCGTCTGCAGTTACTGTTGAATCGTCCACTGATGAGTTTTGCGCTGACGTCTTTGTTTCTACTACAGGGCTGGTTGGCTGATTAACTATTGGCGGTTGAGTATTTTCAACATCACTGATTGCCGAGCTGATTACTATATCTGTACTGGCTGACGCTTCAGTCGGTGTGTTAGTTGTCTGTAATTGAATAGGTGTACGGTTCAATACACCAGAGAGATTGAGTGGACCACTTTTTAGGCCGTAGCTATTAACCGAACTAGAATCAACAATGTGTTGTGGCTTGATGTCATTTGTAGATGCCGAATTCGTTTGCAATCCGTGATGAGAATCAGTGCTGGATAAACCATGGCTTAGATCTATCGGCGTTTTGAAGGCCGATGTTTGAGTTGTACTGGATTTAAGCGAACTGATTTCAACTGCATTAGATTGAATGTCTACAGCAATAATCGGAGCAGATTGGGGTTTACTTGCTTGAGTACTATTTGTTGTTTGAGCACTATTTTTTGCTTGTGTATGAGGTTGAGCTTGTGGTGCTGATAATGAATTGCGGTGGTTTATTTGGGCAGCACTGTTAACTAACCCTGTATTGGAAGAAACCATTGCCGCACTCATGATTACACTTCAATATCAATCAAACTACCAACAGTCTCAGATGCTACTTCAATCACTTTAGCAGATGCTTGAGCTTGGTTGGATGATTCAGTCGCGGACACTAAAGCAGATGTGGTGTCAGTTTGCCCAACGGCACGAGAACTTAAGGTTACAGTATCTTGTACCGAGGCATTTGGCACCGCAGGTTTTTGTTGCTCTGGAGTGGCAACTGATGTTGTTGCTTGCGCTAAACCTTGTTGAGCACTCTGCAATCCCTGCATACCTGACGCATAGGCTGATTGAACTTGCATAATACTGCTCCTGATTTTAAAAAAGTCGATTTATTATGGCCTAAATCAACTAATATGTACAGTTTTCAAACAAAAGTTAGCTGTTAACCCAACCCATCTCCCAATCTTTCCATACTGGATTAATTCCTCGTCGCTTCATTTGTTCAACAACTTGCTCTACTGGACGGTTATCACTGATTTCAAATTGATCAAGTTGGCTGTCTGGCGCCATATAACCACCTGGTTGAGTAGAGCTTCCAGCACTCATATGAGTAATGCCTAAAGGGAGTAAATTATCCCTCAACGACGGCAGCTCACGAGTTGATAAACTAATTTCAAGTTGAGGATTAAACAACCTAAATGCACAGATCATTTGTACTAATCCTGCATCGGTTAATTCAACTTTCGGTGTAATGCCGCCAGTACATGGACGTAAACGAGGTAGTGAAATACTGTAGCGACTGCGCCAGTAGGTATTTTCCAAGTAATCTAGATGAAAGCCCATAAGTAATGCATCTAAGCGCCAATCATCTAATCCAAGTAATACCCCAAGGCCAATTTTATCGATACCCGCTTTTGCCACTCGGTCAGGGGTATCTAAGCGATAGATAAAATCTTGTTTTTTACCGCGAGTATGATGCTGAGCATAAGTATGAGCACGATAGGTTTCTTGGTATACCATAACCGCATCAACGCCTAATTTGCCAAGACGCTGATACTGCTCAGTCTCCAATGGTTGAACTTCCATTGCCACGTAATTAAAAGCCTTGCTAACTAACGGTAACACCGACTCAAAATACTCCATTCCAACTTTAGTTTCGTGTTCGCCAGACACCAATAATATCGAATCAAAACCACGTTGTTTAATGATAGCCATTTCCGCTGCTAGTTCATCACGAGTAAGTGTTTTGCGCTTGACCTTATTGCTCATACTAAATCCACAATAATCGCACTCATTGGCGCACAAGTTTGATAAATATAAGGGTAAGAAAAGGCCGATATTGGCACCAAATCGCTGCCGAGTCAGCTGAACGGCTTGTTGCGCCATTAGTTCAATATATGCCATTGCGGCAGGAGATAATAATGCCAACAAGCTATCAAGATTACCGCTTGGATTTTGTAGAGCCCGCTCAACCTCTTTGGCGGTAGTCGAATACAGCTTCATCGATAATGCATCGGGGGCTAATTGCGTAAATAAGCTTGAATACGTCATGCTAGCCCCCCTTACTATTCACTGACTTTGCAAGAGAATTGATTGATGGTTCTAACAAGAATCCAGTCAAAGGACTGGTGGCATTCGCATGGGTGTTCACTGCCCCTAATCCAGCAAGATATGCTTGTCTTCCTGTGGCAACCGCATCGGCAAAACATGTAGCCATTTGCTGAGGATTGGCACTACTTGCAATCGCGGTATTTACCAATACTGCTGCTGCGCCCATTTCCATAGCTCTACAAGCTTGTGAAGGTGCGCCAATGCCGGCATCTACTATTACCGGAATATTGGCCTGTTCAATAATAATGCTTAAGAATGTTTCCGTCGCTAAGCCTTGATTACTGCCTATTGGACTGCCGAGTGGCATCACCGCAGCGCAACCGACTTCTTCTAAGCGACGACACAATACTGGATCAGCATGCACATAAGGCATGACAATATAGCCTTGTTCGCATAAGTATTGAGCCGCAATCAATGTTTCAATTGGATCGGGCATGAGGTATTTGGGATCGGGATGAATTTCAAGTTTAATCCATTTAGTGCCCAACATTTCATAAGCGAGTTCAGCAGCAAAAATGGCTTCTTTGGCATTACGCGCACCAGCGGTATTAGGTAATAATTTAACCCCCATACTTTGCAAAGGACCGAGTAAGTTGTCATGACCGCGAGTTAAATCAATCCGCTTCATCGCTAAAGTAACTAACTGCGACCCAGAACTTGCTATCGCTTGTAACATTGTATTGTGATCTGAAAATTTTCCCGTTCCAGTGAGTAACCGAGACGAAAATGGATGATCGGCTATCGTTAACATTATTAACCTCCAGCAACGGCAGAAAAAACGGTGATATTGTCATCGGCTTGACACAATACATGCATCCAACGACTTCGAGGCACAACAGTATCGTTGACCACGATGGCCACTCCTTGAGTGGGTAAATCACTGAGTATAAGTAGTTCAGCCAAATTCAAATTGGCCCGAACATGTTGCTCGACACCATTAAGGTGCAGGGTTATTAGCTCGAGGGGATCAGTTTGTGACATTAGACCGCTCCTGATGATCAGTTAATGGATATTGATGACATACTTCACATTGTGGGTCTTGACTCATTTGGGCATGCTGCCAGCGTAAATCCTTACCATTAAATCGATGTAGAACACCGTATTGGGTAAAGGTATTGCAGATGTGCTGAAGGCCCACCAGCGCTTGCATACTGGCGATAATACCCACAGCAGGCCCTAGCACTCCAGTTTGAGTACAATTTTGCATAATGGGTGTATCAAGTGGATATAAACAACAATAGCAACCACTGTATGAATGCGAATGTGAGTGGGAAAAATCGATACAAAATAACTGCCCCTGATATGCACTGATAGCACCACTAACCAAGGTTAACTGATGCTGTACACACTGTTGGTTTATCAGTTGCCTCGCACTAACATTATCAGTGCAATCAAACACCACAGGTTTTACCGTAAATCGTTTAACAAGCTGCTTAAAGTGCGCTGATGTAATGGGTTGTGCTAACACGTCGATATTGATTTGAGGGTAAGCATCGCTCAATGCACTTTTTGCAATGTTGACTTTTGCTTTGCCAATATCAGATACCCTGAACAGTAGTTGCCTTGGTAAGTTGGATAATTCCACCACATCATGATCAATTAACAGTATTTGCTGAACACCCGCTGCAGCTAAATAATGCGCCACTACATTTCCTAAGCCTCCTACACCGATGATCACTACAGGGCTATTCATAATGGCAAGCTGCCCTGCTTCTCCAATATCACTCAGTAGCATGGTGCGTGAATACTGAATGTAATCCTGACCAGATAGAGAATTCATAAGCCCTCCTGAGGTGAACAGGCTTTTGCCAAAGGCCGCGTAACCTGCAACCATTTATGATGCAAGGCTCGATACGCCTTCGCTGGATCGTTAGCCGTGGCTACAGCTCTAACAACAGCAGCATCACCAACGCCGGTATCCGCAATAAACTCCAAATTACTGAGATCTATCCCGCCAATTGCAACAGTAGGATAATGGCGCGCAAATAAACTGGCATAACGTTTAAGTTTGCTGAGCCCTTGAGGCGCGGAAGGCATTTGCTTAGTCGTGGTAGCAAAAATATGCCCAAGAGCAATATATGAAGGCGAACATTGGTGGGCTAACAAGGCTTCAAAATAACTGTGACTCGATAGCCCTAACGCCATTCCAGCAGCAGCTATCGCGGTTAAATCTGCAGTGGCCATATCCTCTTGGCCTAAATGAACCCCAAAAGCACCGTGTTTAATCGCCAGTTGCCAATGATCATTAATAAACAACTGAGCATGAAATTCGCGACCGAGTTTGATGGCCTCAATGATATTCGCTTCGAGTGTTAATCGTTCTAATACATGGCTGTCATCAGTATCGATATTAATAACTAACTTGGCACGATATTGAACCGTCTTACAGCCCGCTTTTAACAATTTTTTAAGCATATCGATATCAGCTACAACAGGATAAATCCCCAAGGGTTGATGCAGTGATTTAAAACCATTAGGTGCAGCTTGCTTGCACGAATCATCAGCGAGATGCTCAGAAGATACCAACTTGATTGATGGCATCATCCCTAAATCATCAGGCCAACCAGTACGGGCTAAGACACCAGGTCCTTGACCAAGGCTTACGCCTAAAGTGAGTCCCTTATTGACGTAGGCTTTTGCCAGCACAATAGCATCATGGATCACGAACTCATGGGCAATAAAACACGCTATTGCAGATGATAATGTGCAACCACTTCCATGATTATTGGTGGTTGCTATCCGCTGGCTAATTAACATAAACACCGCATTACTGTGTGCAAGGCTGGCGCCTTTAACGTTTTTACTCACATATACATCTATCGCCTGCTGTTGCTGCCACTGAGCATCACCGCCTTTAGCGAGCACATGGCATTTAAATTTATCGGATAACAATTTGGCATCGCGGATCATTTGCTGTTGCTGAAAACCATTGCTGCCGACATCAGCACAATCTTGCGCTAACGCATACTGAGAACATAAACGCTTCAATTCGTGCTGATTAGGCGTTAGTAAATCAATTAAACCAATGAGAGGGCTAAAATCGAGATCGATAGAATTAAAGTTCGCACCACTACTGGCAACCATGACGGGGTCAAGTACCACAAAAGGTACCATCTTCTGAGTGGCACGCATCTGAGCCAAACAGTCAGCCAATATGTCGACCTGTGCTTGGGATGCAAGCAGGCCAATTTTAATCGCCACTGGCGGCAAATCCACGAGTAAACTACTGAACTGAGCCAACAGCATGGATTCAGAAACGGTTTCAACAAGGCTCACACTGACTGAGTTTTGTGCGGTTAATGTGGTTATCACGCTACACCCGTGACACGACAAGTCTTGTATGGTGAGTAAATCAGCTTGAATCCCCGCACCACCACCACTGTCAGAACCAGCTATGGTCCAGACAATGGGTGGGGTTTGCGTTATTGATTCACTGACAAATGTCGATGAATTCATGGCGATTATTCAACCTCAACCGCTAAGTCGGTATCAACTTGTGCTGCTGGTTTGACGTCATGATAAAGTGCCGAGCCCGACGCTTTGAACTCTGCCGACTTTTGCGCCATCGCTTCGGACGGATTTATGGCTTGAGTCGTATGTAGAGCTTGATAAGCATTAGCCGAAGAGACTTCAATCTTAAGTGCTTCAGCTTGTTCAAGATTCGCGGCATATTCACGCACTTCGTGGGTTATTTTCATTGAACAGAATTTAGGCCCACACATTGAACAAAAATGAGCCACTTTGGCTGATTCTTGTGGTAACGATTCGTCGTGGTAAGCACGAGCGGTATCTGGATCAAGACCTAGGTTATATTGATCTTCCCAACGGAATTCAAAGCGGGCTTTTGATAATGCATTATCACGTACTTGTGCACCGGGATGACCTTTAGCGACATCAGCAGCATGGGCAGCAATCTTGTAAGCAATTAAGCCTTGTTTTACATCTTCTTTGTTAGGCAAACCTAAGTGTTCTTTAGGGGTGACGTAACACAACATCGCCACGCCGTACCAAGCCATCATGGCTGCACCAATTCCGGAGGTGAAGTGATCATATCCAGGCGCAATATCAGTCGTTTGTGGGCCTAAGGTATAAAATGGCGCTTCATCACAAAGGGCCAATTGCTTTTCCATATTGACTTTAATCAATTGCATTGGCACATGACCAGGGCCTTCTATGATGGCCTGCACATCGTATTCCCATGCAATTTTGACCAATTCACCTAAGGTTTCTAATTCCGCAAATTGCGCTTCATCATTGGCATCGGCAATTGAACCAGGGCGCATACCATCCCCTAACGACAACGACACATCGTATTGGGCGCAAATTTGGCAAATATCGCGAAAGTGTTCATATAAGAAACTTTCTTGATGGTGACTTAAACACCACTTAGCCATAATTGAACCGCCACGCGACACAATACCGGTAAGGCGTTTAGCTGTCATGGGGACATAACGCAATAACACCCCTGCATGAATCGTAAAATAGTCTACGCCCTGCTCGGCTTGTTCAATCAATGTATCTCTAAATACCGCCCAACAGAGCTCTTCGGCAACGCCATTAACCTTTTCTAATGCTTGATAAATAGGCACAGTACCAATCGGCACAGGCGAATTACGGATAAGCCACTCACGCGTTTCATGAATATAACGTCCAGTCGACAAATCCATAACCGTATCGGCGCCCCAACGGGTTGACCATACGAGTTTTTCAACTTCTTCTTCAATCGAAGATGTCACCGCAGAATTACCAATATTGGCATTCACCTTCACTAAAAAATTACGCCCAATAATCATAGGTTCAGTTTCAGGATGGTTAATATTCAGCGGAATAATCGCTCGACCTCGGGCCACTTCATCGCGGACAAACTCAGGAGTGATAAGTTGCCCAATATGTGCACCAAAATCCTCACCTGGGGCTTTTTGAGTCAACACGCTATCGGTTACTTCAGCGCGAGCCATGTTTTCACGAATGGCAATGTATTCCATTTCAGGGGTAATAATACCTTGGCGAGCATAATACATTTGGGTCACGCATTTGCCCTTCTTGGCACGTTTAGGCGCAACAAGAGCGTCAAAGCGTAAATGATCGAGTCCATCGTCAGCCAGCCGTTGTTGGGTAAAACCCGAACTTGCACCCGTTAATTGCTCAGTATCTTGTCGCTCATCAATCCATGCTTGACGGATTTTAGGTAAGCCTTCACGCACGTTGATATCAGCAAGAGGATCAGAATAAGCACCCGCACAGTCGTAGACCATAATAGGCGGATTGGCTTGTTTAATGGGTTCAGCGTCGGTACCACCAATAACGGTGTCAGTTTGATTAACTTGACGCATAGCGACGTTGATATCAGCACGACTACCCGTTAAATAGACTTTTTCCGAGTTAGGATGTTGTAACGGTTTAAGGGTATCAATAAATTGTTGAGCGTTAGCTCGAGTTTGACGACGGTTTTGATTTGACATTAGCAACCTCAATATTAAGAGTAGAGTTGCTTGTCTGGAGAGGTGTTGATAGCAGCAGTAAACAATAAAAAATGCTATTGCCTACGTCAATAATCACATAGAACATACTAATGTAATAACGTAACTGGAATATAAACCGATAAAAAACTCGGAGGTAAACGTCCAATTACAATCGTGTTAATACGTTATTTATCTTCCCAATAATCATGATTATTACGCTTGTTTCCTTCGCAGGTTCTAGCCTGATCAGGTTCAACGGATCCCGAATAAACGGTCTCAGCCATAATGGCACTCCGACAAGATGTCACGCAGTATAAGCAAGCTTGTTGCTAAATAACAAGCACTAAAATAATCATTTCATACAAAAGTAATCAATCCACATGTCAGAAACTGATGCAGTGTCATTGATATCTCCATGATTCATTTATCACCACAGACAGGTATTTATCAAGGTGCGACACTATGTCGCATTCATCATATTTATTAGCAAGTTATAATTTAACAGACTGATAAACACCTTTGAAATATATTCATCAAAGGTTGATAAAATAACAATAAAGGTGATGACGTTGGCAAATAAAGCAATCCAAACCATTAAATTAAATACAAATTACCCATGGGTTTACTCATCAATTTCATTGGCTGTAATGTTTGCTATTACACAACCAGTAATGGCTGAGCAGTACGATAAGCAAAATAGTGAAGGCATTGAGCGGGTTGAAGTACATGGACAAGCGGCCAATAACGATTTACTCGGTTCTGCCCAAAACTTATTAAATAAACAAGGTGTAGATTTTTCTGAAGCGGGTGGCGTTTCTGCATTACCGATTTTAAATGGCATGATGGGCGATCGGATCAAAGTGCTCATTGATGGCAGCGACATTACGTCATCATGTGCAAACCAGATGAACCCGCCACTTTCATATGTGTCAGCCAATCAAATTAGTTCGACTCAAGTTGTTGCTGGAGTCTCTCCGGTGAGCGCCGGTGGCGATAACATTGCTGGCGTAATTAACGTCACTAGCTTAACCCCTGTATTTACCGATAGCGATACAGTGACATGGCAAAGTGGTAACATATCTAGCGGTTATCGAAGCACTAATGACGCCATTCTCGCAGGTGTAAATGCCACTGTAGCAAGTAAAACATTAAGCTTTAGTTACCAAGGATCATTTGAAGATGCAAACAGCTATACAGATGGCCATGGCGATAAAGTACTAGACACTTTGTACCAATCACAAAATCATGCATTAACCGCTGCTTGGCAAGATGACATTCAACAAGTTGCAGTCAAACTGACTCATCAACATATCCCCTTTCAAGGTTTTGCAAACCAGTATATGGACATGACGAATAATGACAGTTATGGCGCATTAGTACGTTATCAACGAACGCTTGAAAACGAAGGCGAATTCACAGCCCAAGCAAACTGGCACAATGTAGAGCATGAAATGGGCTTCTTTACCGATGAGAAAACCGGCATGATGCCAATGAAAACTAAGGGTAAAGATTACAGTTACCAACTGCATTGGCAGCTGCCAATGAGCTCAGACAGCACCTTATTAATTGGCCAAGAATATTATGTTTATCAACTTGATGATACATGGCCAGCGATTGAAGGTTCAGCCATGATGGGCCCAAATGATTACGTCAATATTAATGATGGCGAACGTCAACGTGCTGCACTCTATGGCGAGTGGCAACACACAATGAATACAGATTGGTGGCTGTCTGCAGGTGTTCGTTATGAATACGTATCGACAAGCACGGGTGAGGTTCAGCCTTATAACACCATGAGCATGATGGGCATGACCAATGTTAATACCATGGCCGCAGATGAATTTAATAGCCTATATCGAAAGCGCAATGACAATAACATCGATGCCACCCTTCTAGCTCGCTATCAACTCAGTGATACTGAAGTGATAGAACTTGGTTTAGCCCGAAAGAACCGCGCCCCAAATTTATATGAGCGATACAGTTGGGGCCAAAGCACCATGGCGACGACTATGATTGGCTGGTACGGCGATGCAAACGGCTACATAGGCAATCCTGACCTTGGTGCAGAAACGGCACACACATTAAGTATGGCTTACAAGCTAGTACAAGATGATTTAGCGTTTAGCGCAACAGCTTGGTACAGCAGCATTAACGATTTTATTGATGCCAATGTGGTCAGCAGCTTTAATCGCACAAGCATCGATAGTAATAGTCGTAATATTTTACAGTTTGCAAATGTGAACGCGACCTTGTTTGGTGCACGCATAGATGCTGAATATCAACTAGCAGACAACGACACTGGTAAATGGCTCTTTAACGCTAACATCAACGCAACACGCGGCGAAAGAGATGACAACGACCAGCCGCTGTATCAAATAAAACCTTTGCAAACCGAGCTAGCTTTACAACAACAGCTAGGGGATTGGCAAAATAGAATCAGTTGGCAATGGGTTGCAAATAAAGATCGCGTGGATGAGCAGCGTTTAGAAAATACAACTGACAGTTACTCACTGCTTAACTTAAGCAGCAGTATCAAATGGCAAGATGCGACAATGACTATTGCAGTGAAAAATCTACTTGATGAGTATTATCAACTGCCACTAGGCGGTGTCAGTATCGCTGAATATAAGGCTGACAACAGTAACGGTTTTCAACAAATAGCCGGTGCGGGTCGCTCACTCGAATTGAATGTCAGTTACGCGTTCTAGTTAACCAGCCATAAGTAATAAAACATATGGCCAGTAATGTGTACCACATTATTAGCTAGGCTAAAACACCAATTCTGGTAATTTTTGAACAGAAAAAAACCTCTATATTGCTGTAGAGGCTTTCATCTTATTTGGCGGAGCGGACGCTGATGTTGAAACAGTCAACCCGCGACCTCCGACATGACAGGCCAGGCCAGTTTCTATTGATCTGCGATGGAATAACATTAATGCGCTGACATTTGATAATCTAGCAGGTACTGCATTCTAGGCTGAATAACCAATTCTATTGATTTTTAGACAGAAAAAAGCCCCTACATTGCTGTAGAGGCTTTTTTTCTTATTTGGCGGAGCGGACGGGACTCGAACCCGCGACCCCCGGCGTGACAGGCCGGTATTCTAACCAACTGAACTACCGCTCCAAAACGGTTTGTATACACTTAATAAAAACGAAAATAGAATGAATATTACCTATTTTATTAAATGCAAACAGATACTTGAATAGCGGAACGGACGTTGATATTAAAACAGTGAACCCGCGTCCCCTAGCATGACAGGCCGGTAATATAACCAACTGAACTACCATTCCATACAAGTGCGATGAATAATAATGTTGTGCTTATTTATCGTCAACTTATTTTTTATTTTGCCTATTTGTTTGGCTAAAAATCACGCAAACCACACTTTTTAGCACAAAACTCATCCACTTCAACTTATTCGATTTTATCATCGGGTATACTCAAATCAATGTCATCCAAATCAACAGTGTCTAAAAGTGTATCAATTGATTGTTCTGGTTGCTGTGATTCTTGTTGTAACCTTAACTCAGCTGCCGCCATCGCTTTAGCGAGTGTTTGTCTCTTACGCCACACGATTAAACTCATAATGCCAAATAACAGCAGTATGCCGTTAATGATAATTATCCAGAACATTGCATTATCTTTAGCGGCTTCTTCTTCCATTTCAGCTTGAATTGCCGCTTTTTCAGCGATCACTTTAATTGTTTCTGCTGTAATTGAAACGGGAGGCTCAATAAAATTAAAAAACATTTCAGGTAGGTAGAGCACTATTTCACGGCCATCAACTGTGGTTGATACTGCAGTTCCCTTGACTCGATAACTACCAAACTCAGTGACTTTAGGTAAATATAAAATTTGTTCCGCACTCGTCACCGCTTGTAATGTAACTGGTAAAATCAACCCTGCAGGTCCAACTAACTCAAACTCAAAATGAGTTTGTTCTAACATTAATGCTGATTCATTGACCGATAATTGTATTTTCCATATGCCTTTTGATAGATCATTATTGGCTACCATTGTTGCTTTTATCGGTTGTGCAGAAAGCTCAAAGGGCATCTCATATTCACGCTCAAAGACATTATTGCGTGCTGTGATATTAAGGATATAATGGCCAGTTGGTTGTTGTAGATTATGACTTCCGGTAAAAATACCATCGTCTGGTGCTTCGTCCATCAATTCACCATTATCTTTATATGCTCCAACAATAATGGTGCCCGTAGCGAAATTATCATCACTAACAAGATGTTCACTGGCAAAACGTGCAGTCCATTCCACCATATAATCTAACCCAGGCATTCTCATGGTTAAATCATCACCCAAAAGCTTTGCTGTTACTTTCAGCCTTTCCCCTTGATAAAGGGGTTGTGGTAAAGGTTGTACTTCAATATCTAATTTGGAAATTTTTTGAATTGTAGATCCTTCAACCACACTGCCTAATAGCTGCCATGGACCAGGCATCGGATTTTCAATGTAAATCATATCACCAGCAATACCATCGACCCACTTTACGGTTTGCGGGTAGCGATCTGAATACCATTTGCTACCGTCAGGTAAAATCACCACCACAGGTGCAGAACCATAGCTACGTTGAATCACTAACGTTAAATTATCGACCATATGATCGATTCGAAAACGATTTTTAAGTTCTACAGCTTTTGAAGCGCTAACCATAGAAGCTTGGGCATTAGGCTGCCAAACTAAGATAAGACTTAGCAACAATAAACAAGGAATAGCAAAATAACCGGCGCGAGTGGCACTCATAAAGATTGGTTTACCCTCTCCAGAGACATTTACCTGACTTCGCAATGAGGTCAAGTCGTTGTTCGTGTAATAGTATTTCATCGGCAGATGCACCAACGACTTTAAGATTAAACGCCGCAGGATCGATTTTTTTTATTCCGCCGCCTTCTTGACCCGCTTTTTCATTGGACAAATTAAACTTAATTTGTCCACCCGTCATAATTAAATAAACATCAGCGAGAATTTCCGCATCGAGTAACGCCCCGTGATAAGTACGGCGGCCATTATCAATACCATAACGCCTACACAGTGCATCTAGGTTATTCTTTTGCCCTGGATGCAGACGCTTTGCAATTGCCAAGCTATCTAAAATACTGCAAATTTCTTTAGTTTTCGGTCCTATGGGATTGAGTTTTGAAAACTCATGGTCCATGAAACTCACGTCGAAGTTAGCGTTGTGGGCGACAATTTCCGCACCATCGATAAAATCAATAAAATCTTTGGCTATTTGATGAAAACGCGGCTCATTAGCTACGCGGTCATTAGTGATCCCATGAACTTGAATGGCTTCTTCATCAATTGCCTGACCAGGATTGATATATTGATGATACGTTCTACCCGTTAAGCGACGATTAATCACTTCAACACAACCAATTTCAATAATGCGATGACCAACATAAATCGGTCCACCCGCTTGATTCATACCTGTGGTTTCGGTATCAAGAATCACTTGACGACTTGCACTAGAAATAATGTTCATATTTTTTACTCTTTCAGCCCTCACCTTCGTATAAATTAAGTATACTGACGCGAATATTTCGCTATGGTAACAACTTGATGGCCGAACTCAAACAGCTGTATATTTTTACTGATGGCTCTTGCTTAGGAAATCCCGGACCCGGTGGCTATGGTGTGGTCATGAAATATAAACATCAGCACCATGAAATGGCCGATGGCTTCTCATTAACAACCAATAATCGTATGGAGCTTTTAGCGCCGATAATCGCGCTAGAGACGTTATATGAGCCATGCAACATCATTTTAACTAGCGACAGTCAATATATGCGACAAGGTATTATGACGTGGATCCATGGTTGGAAGAAAAAAGGCTGGATAACCTCAACCAAACAACCTGTGAAGAATGTTGATTTATGGAAACGTTTAGACGCGGTCAGCCAATTACACAAAATTGACTGGCGTTGGGTAAAAGGTCATGCCGGCCATGTTGAAAATGAACGCTGTGACGTGTTGGCAAGAAAAGCCGCTGAAGCTAAACCACAACAACCCGATAAAGGTTATCAGCCAGAATAACTAACGCCTCTTAATAAACACTTACGTATATTGCTTATTTGTTGCGCTTGTTTATGATTTTGCAGATTTCAATATAGGTGTTTTAACATGCTCATTTTGAGTCAAACCACTTCTGCCTGCTGATGGTGCGGCAGACCAGTTAGGCGCTTTTAATTTTGCTTTATCTTTGATTGGAGTGAGCGGAATCGTCATTTTCCGAGCGACAATTAAATAGACACTGCCGGTACTCGGCAACCAGGTAGCAATACTTTTTTGCCACCATGAAGATTGATAAGGTTCGTTGGCTTGATAAGACATATTAGCGCCACGTTGTCCTAATAACGAATGGTACATAAAACGTTCGTCGGCCAATACTTGATAACCCAATAGTCCAAGCCAATCTTTAACTCTTGATGGCATAAAAAACTGTCCATCCCAAGGTAGTTGAGTTTGATATTTAGGCAGAATTTTACCAATAAAAGCGGGGCTTATTGGATTAAAACCAATAATGAAAATATAACCACTTTTGATTAACACCCGATCGAATTCACGCAAAATCTGATACGGATCTGATTCAAATTCAAGTAAAAAGCAACTTAAAACTGCGTCAATTGAGTTTTGTTGTATCGGTAAATAATGGGTATCGGCCTGAATACTAGCACCGACGCCGTCATAAACAGAAAAATGGCGTGCAATATTGCATTGTAAGCTGTTTAGATGGCTGCTTAACGCCCCCACTTTTAGTAAATGATAGCCGAATATCCGTGGCCACCAAGGCGCTAGCTTAGCGTCTATCTCGGCTTGCAACAATTCTCCATAAGGTAAATCTTGCCAAATAAGGGGTTTTAACATTGAGCCCGCCAACTTTCGCTTTAAAAAATATCATATTCACTAAACAAACTTTACCACAGCTTATTTAATTTTAAGCTAACCATTAATAATACTTTGAAGTATCACTTCACTTGGCGTTATTTAACGATATCCGTTACCCTAACAGATAGTCAATCACCACTCGAGTTAGATTATGCTTAACGTTCATACAATCCCAGCGTTCAACGACAATTACATTTGGTTGATTCATCAAGAAAGCAGCCATTTTGCTTATGTTGTTGACCCTGGCTGTGGTCAAAGTGTTATTGATTATATCGCGACCACCGATCTTGAGTTAGTCGGGATATTAATCACCCATCATCATGCAGATCATACTGGCGGTATTACACTGCTTCAACAACATTTTAACCATACTCTGAAGGTATATGGTCCAAGTAATGAGAAGATCGCAGGGTTAACATATCCTCTTAGTATTGAATCGAAAACAACGCTCGACATTCCCCATTTAGGAGCAACAACTGTAATGGCCGTTCCAGGCCACACCTTAGGACATATTGCATATTATATGCAGCAAAGCTTATTTTGCGGTGACACCTTGTTTAGTGCTGGTTGCGGACGATTATTTGAAGGTACTCCAGAACAAATGCTTAAATCACTGTCAATGCTTGCACAACTTCCCGATGACACCAAGGTGTACTGTGCGCATGAATACACCCAGGCAAACATTGATTTTGCATTACATGTCACACCCAAAAATCAGCAATTGATTGAGTATGCTGATAAGGTTAAACGCTTAAGAGCACAAAATATACCGAGTATTCCGAGTTCAATAGGCATTGAAAAAGCTATCAATCCATTTTTACGTTGCCATATAAATGAGACTCAGCTCGCAATTTCAGCTCATTTTAAATTAAACAAAATAGATACTATTCAAACATTTACTAAACTAAGGTTATGGAAGGATAGTTTTTGATTTAACATGAAAACAGTTTAATAAGACAAGCTAAAAGATTTAATCTACAATGCAAAATTGAATTAGCATGACCAAAAGAGTCTCAATGGCATTTGGTATGTTCCATTTTATGTAAGCCTGAGAACTTGGGGTAATGTATCTTCAAATGAAAGCTAACTTTATTATTATAGCTGGCTGTATGCTGGCTGTAACAGGGTGCCAGACACTCCATACTGCAGAGCCAAGTTCTGATAGTTCAAATAAGACCGTTAACACTAATGTTAAAAATAAAAAATCGTCTACGGTAACCCTTGAGCAAATTGAAGAACAAGTCGCCGAGGTAAATGATTTATGGTTCAGGATCGACAATCAAATGCATTTTCCGGTTGTTGATAATGTATTAGTAAACCAATACCGACAATGGTATATCGATAATCCACAACATTTAGAAATTGTCACTCAACGTGCTAAGCCATATCTATATTACATCGTAGAGCAGCTTGAACAACGTAATTTACCCATAGAACTTGCTTTATTACCTATTGTTGAAAGTGGTTTTGATCCACTAGCCTATTCAACGAGTAATGCTTCTGGTTTATGGCAATTAACCGCACCTACTGCGTTGTCATTTGGTGTAAAAACCAATTGGTGGTATGACGGACGACGTGATGTTGCCTCATCAACAAAAGCCGCGTTAGATTTAATGGAATACCTATACGCCAAAATGGGGCAAAACTGGTTATACACCATTGCTGCTTATAATTCAGGTGAAGGCAGGGTATTCAATGCGATTAAACATAACCAAGCCAGAGGAAAGTCCACAGATTTTTGGTCTTTATCTCTTCCAAGAGAAACGACTCACTATGTCCCCCAACTGTTAGCGTTGGCAGATGTCATTAAACATGCTGATAAATACGGTATCAATTTAGCGGCAATTGATAACTTACCTCAAATTGAAGTCGTCAATATTGAAAGCCAATTAGACATAAACTTAGCAGCAGATCTCGCTCAAATAGACATAAGTGATTTAAAAGCGATTAATCCAGGTTTAAAGCGCTGGGCAACAGCCCCGCAAGGTCCACATCACTTAATTGTGCCTAGCGAAAAAGCTTCAACCTTCAAACGAGCATTAGCGACTATCGAACCAGACTCTAGGATTAATTGGGTTCGTTATAAAATAAAATCTGGCGACAGTATTAGTGAAATTGCCGATCAATTTGAAACAACAGCCACCTTAATACGAAGCAGCAACGGTATTAAAGGAAATAATATTATTGCTGGTAGGTTTTTAATTATTCCTGTTGCAGCAAAAGATCCAGACTTAGTCACTATGATTGCAGACCAAGTTCTAGCTCGTAAAACGGTGATCAAATCTAGCGTAAATAAACAAACCTATACCGTTAAGTCCGGTGATTCATTATGGAAAATTGCCCAAACTCATCAAGTCAGTGTAGCGCAATTAAGTAAGTGGAATAACCTTAAAAAACAATCTACCTTAAGCGTTGGTAAATCGTTAGTTATCTATCCTAATGAAGTTTCTATTAATACTGCAGGCAATGAGAAAACGGTTAACTATCGAGTGCAATCTGGCGATTCGCTAGCGCGTATAGCACTGAAATACAAAGTTACGGTGGCCGAACTCATTGAATGGAACAGTCTAGAAAAAAGTACCTTGATCCAGCCTGGGCAAATACTAAAGCTAATTGTGACCAATAGCTAATCACCTTCATGCAATTATAATTATGATAATAATTTGTATTAATACTGGTGATTAGCCATAGCGCTATATTCAACGCATAAAAACGGACAAGTGAATCACTTGTCCGTTTTTTATTCTGTAATTTTATCGTAAATAAACGCTAATGGTTTAGCCGTGTTTAATACCGTAAACAAACCATTATCACACTTGTACTGTGACATTGACTTAGTTAAATCAACAGTCGTATTTAATAATCTTAATATCAAAAATACTATATACGTTAAAAAAGGCTGAAGTATTCATAAAGAATGATCGACAGCCCTAAACATTAATAATCTATTAATTACAGTCCAAGCTTCTTGAACAATCCATCTTTTAACTTTTCTTTGGCTTTATCGGCTTCATCTTTAAACTGGCCTTCTAACAATGCTTTTGTATCAATGCCAAACTTAGGTTCTTGGAATGTACCTTTGATAGTTAAAGGAATATTAACACCTTTTAGTGACTCATCAGCATCACCTTGACCTGATAAAGATCCCACTACACTGGTAGTCAAGGTGTAATCCAACGCTTCAGAAGCAATGTTTGCTGTGCCCTTACCGCTTAAACGAATTAACGGTGAAGCCATCGCTAAATCAGGATTAGTCACAACAGCATCTTTCATCGTGAAACTACCTGTCAAACTGGTAAAGTCCGTTTTCAACTCTTCTTTATTGTCAGCAGACAAATCACCTTTTAATTTTTGCTGAGCACTGCGGATCATTTGTGGAATGTTAACCCCATAAAGCGAGCCATCAGCCACTTCAAACTTGCCTACTGCATCAAGATTCTTTTTAAGATTGTCTGGAAGTAAACTCGAACCACTACCGTTAACTTCAAAGCTAGCAGTACCAGAAATCAAATCAACTTCAGCCGCATCAATTAATAACGGACGAATATTAACACCAGTGAGTTTTTTATCGAATTGATATGTGGGCACCGCTTTGCGACCATCTAATTTTGCGCTAAGCGCTAATTTACCTTCATATAAATCAGCTGTAAGCGACGACAAGTTCAATATGCCTTTATTAATAGCCATTTTCATTTGCCAATTTTGCGTTAGCATATTACTGACTTTAATTGATTTAGCCGTTAAGTTAAGTGTTAAGTCGACACTTTTCAATGCTGATAAATCAGGTTCTTGGCTTGGCGCAGTTTCGGGAGTACCCTCAGTTTCTTTCGCATCACCTTCTTGCTTTGGCAGTAATGCATCGACATCAATATCGCCAACATCAAGATTCATCACAATTTTAGGAATACTGTTGCCATAGTTAACCTTAATATCGCCAGTTGCCGCTAACGTCATCGCTGACATTTTAGTTAATTGCAGCTCTAATGTTTTGGCATCTAATGCCATAGTCATTTGTGTCGTGAGCTCTGCAGTAACCGCTTTACCAGGCAAACTGTCACCGCTGGCTTTATGTACCATAGCAAAGTCATTAATAGTGATGTTATTTAAAGCTTGGTCTACCTTTATTTTGCCTTGTCCAGATGATGCAAGCTGCATATCAGGTAGTGTCGCTGAAAACTCATAAGCAAAATCAGCAAATTGACCTAGGCTAAACTGACCAAGAGTAAAACTTTTCAAACTAAATGTTTGAGTAGTATTGCTCGCCATATCAATTAAATTGATATTAGTATTTGTGAGTTCGATACCACCAATATCTAGAGTCTGTAAAGACACTGCTTCTGAGTTGCTTGTGGCTGATTGTGGTGTTTCAATCGATTTTTCAGCAGTTAAACCATCAAAACTAGTCTCACCGTCTTTTTGAGTCACTAAATTAAGTGTAAGCCCATCAAGCTTTAATAAGTCAACTTCAATTTGTTGGCTAAATAAAGGCATAAGTGCCACATTAGCCACTGCTTCATTAACATCCAGCATTGATACTGGGGTGAAACCATCTGGGTTAGAGAGTGAAATCCCACCCAATTTAATCCCTAATGAAGGAAAAATGCTCCAACTCAGATCTTGAGTTATTTGTAAGTCTCGACCCGTTTGTTTTTTGACGGCATCAACTATCTGCGGTTTAAAATTATTAAGGTCGAAAAACATTGTTAAGTAGACCGTCACGCCCACTACTAAGGTTAGCCCAATTGCTAATATCCACTTTACTACTTTCATTGTCGCTTCCTTGTCTGTATTTATTCTACTGTAAAATAGACAGGTCTAATGATTGTTTGCTTACAGCAATACCATTGAGATCTGCATAGATCATCATTCCGGGGTGAATACTGACGCCAGCAATCTCAATAATCACATTGACTTCACCTACGTCTTTTTTGTCTGTTTTAATTGGATTAGTGCCTAAAGCTTGCACGCCAATTTGCATGGTGTTGATGGTTCCAGCATCACGGATGCAACCATTAATAATGATGCCTTCCCAGCCATTTTTATAAGCGTTAAGCGCTATCATGTCACCCAGTAACGCACGCCGACATGATCCACCGCCATCTACAACCAATACCTTCCCATGGCCTTTTTTGGCTAATTCTGACTTTACCTTAGAATTATCTTCAAAACATTTAACAGTCACCACCTCACCATAAAATATCGACTTTGCACCAAACGATTGCCATGGATTTAGCAATAACGTCAATTGATCAGGATAATGATCGAATAAATCAGGTAATAAATCTAACATAAGTCCTCCTTGTAAATCAGAATCTTAGGTTACTAATAATTAGGTAATCCGACAAGTTTTGTTATAATATACCATTGTTTCACTCGACATGATTAACCTCAGCCTTTTCATTTACTTAATGATTACATAAAAAACGAACAACACGTTTAAGGGTGACTTAATCATTTAATATGAATATAATTTCAAAAAATAATGTAGATAATCATACTTATGAACAACGATTTAAATTTACAGAAAATGATGAATGCGTTTGATGAGTTAGATTTTGAACAACGCACCACCACAAACCTAGAAAATGCCCGTAATAAACAGCAAATGACGGCATACATCAATTCATTAGATTTTAGTATACGCCGTTTAAAGATTTTACAAGAGTCGGTTAACGACATTGTAGAACAAAAACAACTCGATCTTGTTAAGCAAGAACATATACAAACTTACAAAACAAAAATTATTAATTTATCTCGTAAATATAATATCTCATACCAAGATGTCATCAATATTATGGCTCAGTTATCTCATAAATAATTTTGATTGATAAAGCTATATTCCTGAATTCAAATTCGAAGTGCGACTATTTACCAATTAAGCAGTTAATCGAGTAAATACAAAAGCTCGGTGGTTGCAATAAGGTATAATAGAACTTCTGAGCTTATACTACCGAGCCTTCAGAATGTCTCTATCTCAGTGCATTATGAAATAAACGAGTCAGAATCCTGCATGCGAAAATAACTAACTCCAGATTAAACTCCAAAGCGCAGCACGCAATCAATTCGGCTATATTAATGTTTATAAAATAACAATATGGAATAAATAGAAAGGGCAATATTGCTTAGAGCGACAAGAGTAAGCTTTTAAGTTATTGAAGATTACACTTTTGGCTGTAGATTAATTACGCTGCTACAACTTGTTTAGCTTTACGCAGAGGATGTAATCGATTATGCATTACTTTAATCGTGTCAAATTGTGCTAATGATTTACTTTCAGTTAATTGACAATATTGCGACAAGATCATTACTGTGGCAGCTTGTAAGCCATTGTCAATCACTAAAGCTAATACTTTAGAGTAACCACAGTTAAGTTGAAATAGTTTGCCTACATCGCAATAAACACACTCATCACTGACATCAAAAAACCAAGATTTCGGCATTTGCGATTGCAATAGGAAATGGGCCGCTGTGGCATTGAGGGCGGTTTGAACAATACCTGCATCTGAAATATGTAGTATTTTAGGTAATGTTTCTAACATTTTAATATAGAATTTTGCGTGTTCAAGTGTAAATTCAGCTGCACTCAATGCATCTGGAATTAAAAACTTTGGTTTGTATGGAGTTAAGAACTCCATCTCGGAACCTAACGAAATACTCAATAACTTTAAGTTTTCATTATATTCCCATTGCCAGTCCTTATTTGGCATCAATAACATAGCTGTTTACACCTAAAATCTATACACCTTGATATGATAGATTATTTTTCACTCAATATCAAAATTTAATTATAAATTATAACATAAATTTCAAAGTGTTAGCGCGATCGAATGATCGAGTGTTCGATCGCGGCATGATTTTTGATCAATAACTTAGTGTTTTAGTGGTTATTTTGCGCAATACGCATTGACTATCTGATCGATCAATTTAGGTCCTTGATAAATAAAACCTGAATATATCTGCACCATGGTTGAGCCTGCATCAAATTTAGCCATCGCATCCGCAGCACTATTGATCCCACCAACACCAATGATCGGGATCTTACCTTGCAAACAGATCGCTAATTGTTTGATCACTTTAGTTGATAAATCGGCCAAAGGTTTACCACTTAGTCCGCCCGTTTCCTCAGCATTCTTTAAGCCCACCACGTTATCACGACTTAATGTGGTGTTAGTTGCTATCACGCCATCAAACTGATTACTGATTACTGAATCAGCAATGGCTCTAATTTCGTCATTGCTTAAATCAGGCGCAATCTTTAATGCAACAGGAACGTATTTTCCATATTTAGCAGCTAGCTCAGTTTGCTTAGCCTTAATTGAACTAAGTAAATCATCGAGTAGCTCACCGTATTGCATTGAACGTAAACCAGGAGTGTTAGGAGAAGAGATGTTAACCGCAATATAACTGCAATGTTGATATACTTTTTCCATGCAAATTAAATAGTCATCTTTGCCCTGCTCTATTGGTGTATCTTTATTTTTACCTATATTTACACCAACCATAATGTCAGACTTTTTGGCCATCAAATTACGAACTAGATTATCAACACCTTTATTGTTAAAACCCATGCGATTAATAATCCCTTTAGCAGGCTTTAATCTAAATAAACGAGGTTGGTCATTACCAGCTTGCGGGCGTGGAGTAACAGTTCCAACTTCAATATGGCCAAAACCCATTGCATGAAAAGCATCCATTGATTCGCCATCTTTATCCATTCCGGCTGCAAGACCAACAGGATTAGGAAAAGTTAGCCCCATACAATTAACTGGTGCAGATTTTACCTGCTGACGGTAGAAATAATTTAATGGAGTATTTCCTGTCATTTTCAAACTGCCAATAGCTAAATGATGTGCTAACTCTGGGTCCATCTGAAACATTACTTTTTGCGCGAGTGTGTAAAACATGTTTTCTCCTAGACCTAAAAAAAACCCCAGCAATCGCCGGGGTTTGTTTATATTATAAGAATTACTTCTGACCTTCGCAATGCAAAATCAGTAAGTTAAGTTCCCGTAGGGCGACTGAGAACTTAGCAAATTCATGGGTTTGAGAAACCTTGAAATCCGCCAGCATGTGATACCATCTTTCAAGTAAAGGCTTATTCTGTTCAATCCATTGATTTATCACACTATCTGCATCGCATGTATCAGTACAAATACGTAATACTGCAGAACTTAATGCACGTTGTTGCCAATCCAGTTCTTCTCTGAATGCGGCACGGGCAAGTGCTTGCCAGTGATTCGCAACAGGTTGCGCACTAATTTGTGCTAAGAACCAATGTAGCTCAACTTTGGCACCGAGTTTGAAGTAAGTTTCAGATACTAGCTCAACTGACTTATTCTCGATTTGTGCAATTTGTGCTATGTCTAACGCAGAGAATAATGTACTCATTTTAGCCACAACTTGTGCGACAGCTTTCGGTACATTTTCTTCGGTTAGCGCGGTAATTTCAGCAGAAATGACGTCCACTTCGGCAGCAATCATGTATTGATCAACATTGGCTTTAAGTTGCTCAAACACAGGCTTAAAGAACGCAACAGTTTGGTCAATATCATGAGCGCGGTTGCGATGGCGAATAAACCAACGACAAGCGCGGCGCATATTACGACGTAATAAATGTAACATCTCCCCTTGTACCACTGCAGGGGTTACACCATTTAAATCAGTAATTGAAGTGGTTAACTCATCAAGGCCAAAGACTTCTCGTGCCATAGTGTAACAAATAGCAGCTTCAGCAATTGTTGCACCGGTCTCATCTTGCATACGTTGTACAAAATTAAAGCCCATGTCATTAACCAATTCATTGGCTAATGACGTTGCAATAATTTCACCCCGTAGCGGATGTGCAGTCATTTTATCAGCATATTTGGCTTGTAACTTTTTAGGGAAATAAGCCACTAGCAATTTACTTAAAAATGGATCTTCAGTGATTTCAGGCGTGACCAATTGCTCTTTAAGTACCATCTTCGCATAGGCAACCAATACAGATAATTCAGGGCGGGTTAATGCACGGCCATTGGCTAAACGTTCAGCGAGATCATCGTCTGTCGGTAGAAATTCCAATGCGCGATCGAGCTTACCGTCTTTTTCAAGATATTGAATAAACCGAATCTGATCTTTAAGCTGTGATATACCATGTACTTGGGTGACCGAAATGGTTCGAGTTTGATCTATACAATCTTGAATCACTATCTCGCTGACTTCATCAGTCATGTCTTCTAGCAAACGATTGCGTTGTTTAACCGTTAACTCCCCTTCTGCAACTAAGGTATTCAAGAAAATCTTGATGTTCACTTCGTTATCAGAGCAATCTACACCGCCTACGTTATCAACGAAGTCAGTATTCATGCGGCCACCATTAGCACAGTATTCGATACGACCGAGTTGGGTACAACCTAAATTACCGCCTTCACCGATTATTTTGGCACGCACTTCGTTACCATTAACACGTAAGGTGTCATTTGCACGATCGCCTACTTCAACATGAGATTCTTTGCTCGACTTAACATAAGTCCCAATACCACCATTCCAAATTAGGTCTACTGGCATTTTCAGTAGCTCTTTCATCAGTTCTGTTGGAGTCATGCTGTCTTTATCAGTGTCTAGCATCTGCTTAATTTCTGGCGTCAATTTAATTGACTTGGCTGAACGTAGGAATATCCCGCCGCCTTTAGAAATCAGTTTCGCGTTATAGTCTTCCCAGCTAGACCGTGGTAATACAAACAAACGCTGCCGCTCAGCATAACTTTCAGCAATCTTTGGCGTTGGGTCGATAAAGATATGCATGTGGTTAAATGCAGCAACCAATTGGGTTTGTTCAGACAACAACATACCATTACCAAATACGTCACCAGCCATATCACCAATAGCAACACAGCTAAATGGGGTTGTTTGGCAATCAACACCAAATTCACGGAAATGACGTTTAACTGATTCCCATGCACCGCGTGCTGTAATACCCATTTTTTTGTGGTCATATCCGTTACTACCACCAGAAGCAAACGCATCACCTAACCAGAAGTTGTATTCAATCGCAATCTCATTAGCGATATCGGAGAAAGTTGCGGTGCCTTTATCGGCAGCAACCACTAAATATGGGTCATCTTCGTCATGACGTACAACATCCTTTGGTGGAACCACTTCACCATTTATAATGTTGTCCGAGATATCTAATAACGCACGGATGAACAGACGGTAGCATTGTTGACCTTCTGTAAATAAAGCTTCACGGCCACCTTCTGTCGGCAGCTGCTTACACACAAAGCCGCCTTTTGCACCTACAGGTACAATCACAGTATTTTTAACTTGTTGTGCTTTTACTAGGCCTAGTACTTCAGTTCGGAAGTCTTCACGACGATCTGACCATCGCAAACCACCACGAGCTACTTTACCGCCGCGTAGATGTACACCTTCAACACGAGGAGAATACACAAAGATTTCAAACTTAGGCATTGGCTTAGGCATTTCAGGAATTAAGCTGGGCGCAAATTTAAACGATATATAATCTTTTGCTTGGCCATCAATAGCAGTTTGATAAAAGTTAGTGCGTAACGTGGCGTTGATTAGATCTAAGTAACGACGAATGATACGGTCATCATCTAAGCTTGAAACATCATCAAGTTGTATGTCCACTTGTTCAAGGAACTTACTTAAGGTTCGAGTTTTAAGCTTAGGATTAAACTTACGGATGAACATCTTAACCAATAAGTCAGCCAACTTAGGATATCGGCTAAACGTTTCTTCGATATAAGATTGACTGAAAGTAGCATCAATTTGGCGCATATACTTAGCATATGCACGTAAAATTGAAACTTCACGCCCGCTTAAACCAGTAGAAAGCACGATGCGATTAAAGCCATCATCTTCTAACTTCTTTTGCCACACCTGCAGGAGCGCTGTTTGAAAGCGGTCTTGGCTATCAGCAAGATTCTCAGTTGCAGCTCCTTGCACTGTCATTAAGAAGTCTAAAATCCAGAACGTTGCACCATCATTAGTTTTGACTTCATATGGGCGCTCGTTAATAACACGTAAACCAAAGTTTTCAAGCATTGGCAATACATCAGACAAGTGAATGGGTTCGTCTTTATGAAACAGTTTTAAGCGAACTTTATTGTCGTTTAACGCCGACTCTTGTGGCTGATAAAACAACATGCCTAACTTATGATCGTCATCCAATGCTTCTAAGTGCTGCATATCAACAACTGCAGAACTAGGAAGTACATCATCTTTGTAGCTAGGTGGAAATGCATTTAAATAACGTTTAGTTAAACCAGTCCCGGCTTGTTCGCCAACAGTATTATTTAACGCTGTGTGCAATTTATCATCCCACGAACGGGCTGCTTCAATAAGATTTTTTTCAATAGCGGCCACATCAACATCCATATCGTTATTATCAACTTTGATAAAATAATGAGTTCGAGCCAAAGTAGACTCAGAAAAATAGGTGGTGAACTCAACATCTTCATTACTCTGGAAATGTTGTGCCAGAATGCGTTGAGTATCTTGACGCAACTTAGTGTTATAGCGATCTTTAGACACATAAACTAAACACGATAAGAAACGACCATAACCATCTTTACGCACAAACAATTTTAACTTATCACGATCTTGTATTTCCAAGACACCGTGAGCAATGTTAGACAACTCATGGTCTTTTGCTTGGATCAGCTCATCACGAGGTAAGTTCTCAAGGATATTCATTAACGCTTTGTAATCATGAGATCGCGGTGTAAAACCTGAATTATCAAGAAGGCGCTGAACTTTTTCACCCAATAGCGGAATTTCACGAGGGCTGCGGTTATACAAGTTAGAGGCATATAAACCGATGAAACGGTCTTCACCAATGACATTACCTTTTTTATCAAAACGCTTAACACCTACATAATCGACGTAAGCTGGACGATGTACACGGCTTTTAGCTGAACTTTTTGTCAGAACTAATAAACTTTCATCTAATGCTTCTTTACGAGCTGAATGCGATAAACTCGACAGTAATAGACCACGTTCTGCATGGGACGTTTTGGAACGATTCATCAAACCAAGGCTGGAGTCTATATTAGGCACTAATTCAACATCACCTTCTACCCGTATTAGATCGTAATAACGATAACCTAATAACGTAAAGTGATGATTGTTTAAGTAGTTCAAGTAAGCTATAGATTCTTGTAACTCTGTTTTTTCGCCTGGGAATGGACGTGATGGTAATTGTGAAATGGTGTTAGTCAGTGTATCTGACATAGCTTGCCAATCATTTACTGAGGCGGCAACATCTGCAAGTACCGACTGAATTTCTTTTTCAATCGTTTTTATATCGGTATCGCTGTTTTGCTTGTCAATTTCAATCAAGAACACGGCAACATTGTCACTATCAGTAGTGGCATCATTCAAAAATGATACATCTGTTACATTGTTGTTTTCGCGGATCACAGCTAATGGCGTATGTAGCATTACATGAGCAGTAATCCCCATCCGATTTAAGGACATTGATAACGAATCAACCAAAAAAGGCATATCAGGTTGAATGACTTCAATAATACTATGTGTTGACTGCCAGCCATGTTTTGCTTGGCTTGGATTAAATACCCGAATGTGAGTTTCGTCCGGGGCCGTTTTATTTAGGGCATTCCAAAGGCTGACGACCGCACCATACAAGTCACTGTCATTACGCGCATTGAGGTCGTCTTTTGACATATTGGCATAGAGACAATGGGAAAATTGCTCAACTTGTTTAGCTTGAGAATGAGGGATTTTTGTGTGAATTAAATTGACTACGTTTTCCAGTAGTACAGAAGGCATTGCATCTTTCAAGGCCATGTTGCAGATTCCTTAAGCGTCTAAGCAGCGCTCTTATCATTATATGGATGCTTCGGCTTGTCGATTCAGTAGGTCCGAGTCATTTGTGTCTATCACGTAAATAACTACGTTGCGTTTAACAAAAGAAACTCATATTTGAGATCTGGGCCAAAGTTTATTACTAAACTGCTGCTATATCGAGGAAAATTTTAGTGGTACATCCTCTCTAAATCCAGTCAACAGCATAGTTAAGTGTTTAAAATGACATTTAAGTCGTTTGTATAGATTAACTATGCAAAACAAAAAAGGGAGCTCAGCTCCCTTTTTTGTTTAATTACATGTTTTATCTACTTTTTTCGCCAGAACATAGCGGAAAGAGCCGGTAGAATAATAATTGCACCTAACATATTTACTAAAAACATAAAGGTGAGCAATATTCCCATGTCCATTTGGAACTTAAGGGCAGAGAAGAACCATGTGCTCACACCAATGGCCAAAGTCAATCCAGTAAAGATAACGGCACTACCACGTTCAACCAATGCTTCAAAATACGCTTGTTGTACAGGCATACCGTTACTGAGTTTATTGGACATTGTCGACAAGATATAAATACCATAGTCAACACCGATACCAACACCCAAAGCAATAACGGGTAAGGTACTCACTGCTAGACCTATATCTAATAAAGTCATTAATGCTTGAGCTAAAGTTGATACCACATATAGAGGTATAATCACCGCAACTGTCGCTTTAAAGGATTTAAAGCTAATCAAACACAATACAAATACTGCCCCATAAACATACAACATCATAGGCAGTTGTGCTTCACTAACCGCTTCATTTGTTGCAGCCATAACACCTACGGGGCCAGAAGCTAACTTAAATTGTAGTGTGTCTGAATTAAATTGAGCAGCCATTGATTTAACTTTATCAACCACCACTTCTATTGTTTCGGCTTTGTGATCTTTTAAGAATAGATACACTGGCATCACAGAACAATTGCTATTTAGCAAACCAGAGGTTGTCGGTACTTGGCCAACAGCTTGTACCAAGCTCGCTGTATTACGCGGTAAAACTTCCCATTTAGGGTTACCTTCGTTAAAACCAGCATTCACTTTTTTTGCAATGGAAGCCAAACTCGCTGTTGACTCAACACCTGGTGTATTGGCCATCATCCATTCGAACTGATCTATTTGTGATAACACAGAATGATAAGTACAAGCTTCGGGGGTGGCTTCTACAATCACTGTCATCACGTCTGTCGTAATAGAAAAGTGATCGGTAATAAAGAAAGTGTCTTGGTTATAGCGAGAATCTTGATGCAGTGCTGGTGCTCCACCCTGTAAATCACCAATTTTCATTTTAGAAGCTTGTTGAAACCCAGCCACATAAAGAACGGCAGTCGAAACTAACACCACTACGGCATACTTTGGCGTGGCGAATTTAGACAAACTTCGCCAAAGGTTTTCAATCTTTTGGCGCTTCTCAGGATTGTCTTGTTTATTCGGTAATTCAAAATAAGAAATCACCAGTGGCAGCAATATAAGGTTGGTCAAAATAATGACTGCAACACCTAAAGATGCCGAAATAGCTAATTCACGAATGATACCAATGTCTATTGACAGTAAGGTTAAGAAACCTACCGTATCAGACAGTAAAGCAACACCACCAGGCACTAATAAACTGCGAAAAGCTGAAGCCGCTGCTGCTTTGGTGGTTTGTCCATCAAGGACACGACGCCGTACAGCATTGATCATCTGTACCCCGTGACTGACACCAATGGCAAACACCAAAAATGGTACCAGAATCGACATGGGATCCAAACCAAAACCGATTACTGTGAGTAAACCTAATTGCCAACATACCGCCACTAAACTGCACATTAATGGCAATACAGTTAATATTATCGATTTTGAAAACAGGTACACCATCACGGTGGTAATGGCGATAGCTATCAAGAAGAACAACAGGACGCCTTTAGCCCCCTCTGCAACATCCCCTGCCATTTTGGCAAAGCCAATAATATGAATCTTAATTTGATCGTTTTCGAATTTACCGCGCAGCTCTTGCTCTAACTGATTAGCAAACGCAATAGTATCAATAGCTTCACCAGTCTGCGGGTCAAACTCCATTAACTGTGCTGACACCATGGCAGAGGTATAATCGTTACCAATCAGCCGACCGACTATGCCCGCTTTTTCAATATTATCGCGAACAATTTTAAGCCCGTAATCATCATTACGAAAATCAGCAGGGATAACAGGTCCGCCAGCAAAACCGTCTTCAACAACTTCAGTGAAGCGTGTAGAAGGAGAAAAAAGCGATTTAACCTGTGAGCGTTCAACTCCGGGAATAAAAAATAATTGATCGTGTACATTTTTCAATGCATCAAAAAATACCGGATTAAATATACTGCCACTGGTATCTTCTACTGCCACCATAATACTGTTTGCACCACCAAAATCTTTTTGATGTTTAGTATACGTTTGCATGTAAGAGTGGTTAAGTGGAATATTTTTACTAAAAGCCGCATCCATTTTTAATTGGCTGGCTTGGTACCCTAAAAAAATTGTGATAAAAATAAACGAAATGATGACCCATTTACGATTACGGAATAAATGAGATTCAAATCCATTGACCAGTTTTTCTAACATCTTTTCGGCCCTATTATTGTTGTTTTAATTTTCCAATCTAACCCGAAGGCTAATCAAGCTGGAACAGTCCCTTGGAACCGGCGAACCATAACTGGCCTTTACTGTCTTGAGCAATTGCGACTATATTTTCACCTTGACGTCTTGCAACAATGGTTGCTTTATCATTATCAACTGACAACACAATACCCGCGTTTCCAACGAGATAAAGGTCATTATTAGGTGTAATAAGTGCGCTATTGATTGATGATTCAACAGGTAGTTCTACTTCTTCCCATGCAGAAAGACTTAAGTCTGACTTAAAGACATGACCACGAAGCCCCATAACATAAACATCATCAGCAACAGAAATGGCATTGAACATTGATCCGTCATAGTCAAAGTTTGTTTTTGAGAATGTGTGGCCATTATCATCTGATACCGCCACCATACCAAGTTCTCCCACAAGCAATAGTCTTTTATCTTTAAGACGAATTAAACGATTAAAATGGGGTAACAATGACGCTCGTTCGGATAAATATAAGGCTTCATCTTCTCCTTTAAGCTCATTTAAATATGATATGTCTTCTTCAAAAAGTAACTCTTGGTGAAACTCTGTTTGCCATGTTTTACCACCATCAGCAGTGCGATAAAATAAACCATACGCACCTACCGCAATGCCATCAACAGCTGTGTAAAAACGTACATCAAAAAAAGGCTTTTCAATTTCAGGTGATTGCATTTGTATCGACCAAGTTAATCCACCGTCTTGAGTGTGAATTATGGTTGCATCATGTCCGACAGCCCAACCTTGTTTATCGTCGAAAAAAAATACCTTGGTTAATTGAGAAATAACAGGGGTTGCAACTTGATGCCATTGATTATTTTCTAGCAGAAGCACATCACCACGTTGGCCTACCGCAATCAGTTTGTCACCCACATTGGTGATATCAAGCAATAAAGAGGATTGAGCCAAGGGTTGAATTTGAACAGAAAGTGGATCGAGTTGAGCATCTACTGAAGCAGTATATAAACATGCACTAATCCCAATCGCCACCGCACTGCGAAGCATGCTAAACGTCATACAAACTTCCTTTACAATATAGGGGCGCTAAGCGCCCCATTTTATTTATGGCTTATTAGCGAATACCAGCACGTCTTAATGCGTCTGGCGTAAAGTTAGACTCAGAAAGTGATGCATCAAAATTATACATCCGGCCTTCATTGTCTAGACCCATCGCTAAATAACGGCGAGATTGAAGATCATGGAATACTTCTAACGTACTCCATAGAGCAGGCACTTCATAGTAATTGATAAGATGCGCAACACCGACACGATAAAGCTCATCGCGATTATCATAAATATCAGTTACCGCTATTTGCCAAGAATCTTCATCAATATAAAACACACGCGTTTTATAGGTATGACGCATGCCTTCTTTTAACGTTGCTTTAACTTCCCATACACGATGTTTTTCGTAACGAGCATATTCAGGGTTAATATGACCAGGTTTTAAAATCTGATCATACTTTAATGAATCTGAATGCAAGCGATAATCATTGTAAGGAATGTAAATTTCTTTTTTGCCTACTAATTCCCAGTTATAACGCATTGGAGAACCGTTAAACATATCAAAATCATCGGTAGTTCGTAAACCATCAGACACTGTACCAGGTGTATCAAAAGCAACGTTAGGTGCTTTACGAACACGACGCTGTCCAGTGTTGTAGGTCCATGCTTGGCGTGGAAGCGCCTCTTGATCCATGGTTTCTTTTACAAGAAGTGCAGTACCCGCTAATCGTGCTGGCTGAGTTACTACTTGTTTAAAATAAAACAAAGTATTTGTTTCTTTAAGCTTTTCTAAAGTCACCTCTGGACGAGAATATTCAAAGCGAATAGCTTCAGAATTCTCAACCAAAGTGTATGAACCATTAGACATAGGCGCGGCTTGGCTACGGTAGGTTTCTACATCCACTCCGCGATAACGTAAAATATGATTCCAAATGACTTCTAAACCATTATTAGGAATAGGAAATGGAACCCCAATTGTCGCACCAGAAATACCGTTACCTTCCGAAACTAATTCAGCTCTAACAGCATTGGCTTTAGTTGCATCATAGACATACTGAGGCACTGCAGCTGTTCTGCGACTTTCATAGACATTCATTTTGTAAGTGTCTGGGTATATTTCAAATAGCTTATTTTGCCCCGGCGTTAAGAAATCAGCATATTGTGCTTTATTAGCGTTAGTGATCGTAAATAACACTTTATCGCTAGGGAAAGGATCTGGGTGATGCATGCCTTTAGTGTAACCCGCAATCGGCTCACTAATCCCACCACTCCAAGCAGGGATAGAACCATCAGCATTGGCCGCTTTTTCCGCCCCTAAAGGCGTTAATGTTGTGCCTAATTTATCTGCATCAGCTTGTGATACTTTCGCCAGCGCAGCAGGTGCACCTAGTGCGATAATCACTGCTGCCGATAATATCGTCAGTTTTTTCATTATTATTATCCTTTTAAATCGAATACTTGACGTTAAAAGAGATGTAATCTCGGTCCGCCATAGCATTTGTTGTTCCTACGCCACCAAAGAAGCTGTTGTAAGAAATATCAGCGCCCCAACGACTTTGATAATCAAAGTTTACACCCAAGGCAACAGACTTTCTGCCCTCGGTAAACAAAAACATAGGATCCGGTGTAATACCATCAACGTCATGTGAGAAAATCACTCGTGGATACATGTTTACCCCAGCAAACACATTGTTAAAGTCAGCTTTAGCCACTAAACGATAACCCCAAGCGAAATCAGTTGGAAATGGATTTGTTTCTGGACCATTATGCAACGCTTCAATAATGCCGGTCATCTCTGGATTACCACCAGAACGAGCCGTACCGGGACCACTTAAGCGCAATTCGTCAAACCCTGGCATATCGTGGATCCACACACCCCCCACTTCAGCAAGCATGGTTAAGTTATCTAAACCAAGCGTTGGACCAAATAAGTGAGTAAATGTCATCTGGGCTTGAGTAGTATCAGTAAGAATGAAACCATCTACCGTTTCACCAGGATCAGCAACATCCATCTGCGAAATGCCATCAAGATCTGGTCGAAGACCTGCATTAGCTAATTGTTGTGGCATTGCAGCAAACAACAACTCAACGTCATCGATTTGCAATGGTTCATCAACACGGTGAGATATTTCGCCGGCAACTGAGGTGTCACCCACTAAAGTGTTAAAACTAAAACCATATAACTGAATATCTTCAGGATATACAATTTGCGATTTAGTAAAGGTTTCCATACTTAATAACAAATCGCGATCAATAACCCCACCACTTTGCGCTAAACGTCCATAATCACGACCAATTGCTTCTGCTGTAAAGTTTGAAGCGGTTCCGCTGATGATAGGTCTACGACTGTGATAGTTCATATAATAGAAACCAAACTCAGTTTCACCTAATTCTGGTGAGTAATAACCTAACTTCACACCAAATTGGCCATCATCACTAGGATCTGCTGCATCTTGAACTAAAGCCACCTTAGTAGAATATGACAGCATATAAGCTGCATAATCAGAATTAAATCCGCTTGCAGCTGCGGCATCGTATAGACGTGAATATTCTGAAATAAGGAAATCTTGATTGATGTCTGGATTAGAGTTGAAACCCAATTGAGCATTTTGGTTGTAACCACCGTAACCCGCAAAATCATTGGTAGCAAAGTTAGAACCCGGTGTAGGGACCCAAATTGGTTGCCAATCATATTGGTAAAATGCTTCAACATTTAGGTTTTCAGTTAACCCTAACGATGCCCAAACCATACCTTGCGGACGGAATGCTTCTTTAAGTTCAGCACCCGGAGCATTAAGAATATTTAAGTCAACAGAATTAATGACAGCAATACCATGAGATATGAGAGTACTTTCTCCCCAAGAAACCACTTGATTACCCACGCGAACACTTAATGGATTGCTGCCGTCGTTTAAATCCCAGTGACCATAAACGAACGCATCTAATAAGCGAATGTCTTTACATTGTACTTCTGACGCTTTGTCATCTTGACAAGGATCAAATTCATTACCCGTTAATGGATCATTAAAACCGTAATCACCGTCATTGAGTTTACGGTCATAGAAATACATACCGCGCATGAAGACACCGTAGTTTTCATATTTCAGTGATAACTCGTGCAGCCCCTTAACAATCTCAGACGTCGTATCACCCTGCGCATACAATAAATTACTTAAATCATTGTTGCTTGAATAAGAACCCGGTTGAGCCCAAATTTCTGCAGATGTGTATTTGGTTGAGCCAAATGCACCACCAAATGCAGAATAACCAGACCAATCAAACTGTGGTTGGTTGACTTTACCGATCTGATCATTCCAATCACGATCAGCTACACGCCAACTCGCACCTGCAGTCCAAGTTGAATCAAATGTGCCTCGCACATCTCCCCAATTAAAAGAAACTGCTGAGGCTGAAGTGCTCATCCCCAAACTTAGTGCCGACACCACCCCCAAAGCGAGAGCCGACTTGTTAAATCTATTTTTAACAATATTCATTTTAGTTCATCTCCGTAGCCTGTTGGATTAGTTGTTATAAGAATTTAAACCAACATCTTGTTAGCCCACAGGCAACACTATTGTTACAGCATTTAACTATATTGAGCAAGGTCAAAAAAAAGAAAATGTTTAAGAAAATTAACGGTATCGAGCTAAGTTAGATAAAATAAAATGGACTGATATTTGAATTAATACTGGCGGGGAAATTACAATCATTACTCCATTAATGAAAGAAGTTTATTTTCATAGACTTATATATGTTCATTAATTGTTAATTTACACGTAACTAATCAATCGAACGTTTGAAGTAAATACTCTATAATTTATTAAGTGATTTAAAATTACCCTCTGAATTTAACACTAATTTAAACTGTCCGTTAATGCCTTGAGGGGTTAAATACGGTCTAAAATACTTACCATTGATGTGCAATATTCGACCATGATGGTCTCTTACTTGCACTTTCTCTGCAAACCCTTGGTAATAAGGTAGAAATGCTTCATAACTAACATTAAGAGAGAAAAATATTTCCATAAATTATTCCATAAAAAGGAGAGCAAGCTCTCCTTTTTAACATGTTATATAAACCAATTAATGACGTTGAATACGCCACTAATTAAATCATCATTCAGCTAAAGATTTAGTGACTTTTTCATATAAATCTTTTGATAAATCAGGCAGAGACTTTAGCTCTACTAAACACTGTTTCATTAATTGCTGACGTTGTTGATCAAATTTTGAAAATTGAATTAATGGCGTAATCATTCGCGAAGCAACTTGTGGGTTAGTCTTATTCAATTTAATCAAAATTTTGGTCAAATAACGATAACCTTCACCATCAGCACGGTGAAATTGATAGGTATTAGCCGCAACAAAAGCCCCTATTAATGATCTAATCCGGTTTGGGTTTGAAAAACTAAAACTTGGATGCTTAGTTAATGCTTTAACTTGATCTATTACATCATCATTATCCACTAAAGCTTGCAAAGTAAGCCATTTATCCATCACTAATGGCGTTGATTCCCACATAGACTCAAAATCACTCAATAACATTGGTAAACAACTTAATTGTCCAGTTGCAGCTGCTTTCAGTGCGCCTAAGCTGTCGGTCATATTTTTTGCTGAATAGTATTGTTTTTGTACCAATGACTCATGAGCATCCGTCACTAAACATAATAACGATAAAGTAACGTTTTTAAATGCTCGTGCTCCGGCATTATTAACCAGAATAAGTTCACGATAACGGGCCAGTAACTCATCTTCACAAGCAGAGGCTAACTCTTCAACAACAAACTCTCTGGCTTTTGCTAATGCATCTAAATCAACTTTATCTACCTGTTCAATTAACGCCGATGCCGAAGGAATAGACAGAATTTCAGCCACTAAGGCTTGATCAATATTGGCATCTAAAATGATACCTCTGAATGCTTCTACAACACGAGAATCAACCACCATTACCTGTTGCTGCTGCAACTGAGCAACATTGTTCCATATGGTTTGACTCACTAACTGCACCGATGCTTCCCAACGAGCCACTTCACTAGAGGCATAACGCATAAGGTGCACAAGTTGATCTATGTTGAAATCATATACCAGTTTTACAGGAGCGGAGAAATCTTGTAATAACGATGGAATAGGCGCATTTTCAAGCCCATCAAACACAAAGGTTTGAATACTTTTCGTTATATCAAGCACTTTATTAACAATGGATTGCCCTGTAATGCCGAGTAATTCAATGCTAAATGGAATGTGTAATACTTGGCCTTTAACACCCTTTGATACTACCTGCTGAGCGATAGTGAGATGATACTCACCTTTGTCTGCATCAAATCGGTCACTGACTGTCACGACGGGGGTTCCAGCTTGGCTATACCAACGGCGGAATAAGGTTAAATCCTTACCGCTCGCATCTTGCATTGCATTGACAAAATCGTCACAAGTCACAGCTTGACCATCATGACGTTCAAAATAGCACTTCATACCAGCTTGGAAACCATCTTCACCTAAAATGGTGTGCATCATACGGATCACTTCCGCACCCTTGTCGTAGACAGTTACTGTGTAAAAGTTGTTCATTTCAATCACGCTTTCAGGGCGAATTGGATGAGACATTGGTCCTGCATCTTCAGCAAACTGTTGGTTTTTCATCACACGAATAGCATGAATGCGATTTACCGCGCGAGACCCTACATCTGAGCTAAATTCTTGATCGCGAAAAACGGTTAAGCCTTCTTTTAAACTTAACTGAAACCAATCTCGACATGTTACTCGGTTACCCGTCCAGTTATGAAAGTACTCATGACCGACTACTGATTCAATACCGTGATAATCATCATCTGTGGCACTGGCTTTATCTGCAAGAACGTATTTGGTATTAAACACATTCAAGCCTTTATTTTCCATCGCGCCCATATTAAAAAAGTCGACAGCAACTATCATGTAAACATCAAGATCATATTCAAGACCGAAACGCGTTTCATCCCACTTCATCGCCTTTTTCAATGATGCCATCGCATGTTCAGCTTTGTGTAAGTTACCTTTATCAACAAAAACCTGCAGTTTAACTTCACGGTCTGACATGGTGGTAAATGTATCGCTAAGTAAATCAAAATCACCCGCGACGAGTGCAAACAAATAGCTCGGCTTTGGAAACGGATCATGCCATTTTACAAAATGACGACCAGAACGAGGCATCTCGCCTTTATCAACCAAATTACCGTTACTTAACAAGAAAGGAAAAGCTTGCTTCTCTGCTTCAATCCGCACGGTATAAACAGCCAGAACATCAGGTCTATCAAGGAAATAAGTGATGCCGCGAAATCCTTCAGCTTCACACTGAGTGCAATAAGCACCATCAGACATGTAAAGACCTTCAAGACTAGAGTTAGCTTCAGGGTCAAGCAGGGTCACTATTTCTAATTCAAAATTATTTTGGTCTGTATTAATGAGCAATTGATTATCATGTTGACGATAGTTAGCCGCCACACCATTAAGCTTAACTGAACTAAGCGAAAGTTGTTCACCATCAAGAACCAGCTCATGCTGATGTTCACCATTACGACGCACTGTACTGACAGCTGTCACTTTAGTATTTTTACCATCAAGAATAACGTTTAAATCAACATGGGTAATGGTAAATGCTGGTTTGGTATAATCTTTAAGATGTTTTTCTTGCGCTTGGTTCATACAGGATCCTTTGAGCGGTACTAATACCAATGTAAATAAAGTAATAAGCTTTAACTAATCGGTATTATTTTTAAGTATTGTGATTAAGAAAAAACGCGCCTTAAGCGCGTTTTTTAACAGAACAACTCATTACTTAGACGTTGTTTTAGCCAATTTTTCTGCATCAGCCATATCTAAAGTGATATCGGCGGTTTCATCCAAAAATGCATCAGGTAGCTTACTGTCATCGGTATCTTCAATATCATCTAAAGATTTCACGGCAGCTAAACCTTCATGAACACGACGAGCATTCGTTCGGTCTAGAGCACGCTTATCATCGTCTTCACGAGAAGCAATGCGCTCACTCTCAACAAGAGAGATAGTTTTGTCTTTATGATGTTTTTTAAATTCTTTAATATCTTGGTAAATATAACTAAATTCAACATCTTTACTGATGCGTTGTTTATGTTTTACATCCAAGTTTTCAATTAACGCAGGAGTAATATTCCCCAATGTAGTGTACTGAGCTACAGGTACCTTATCCCATGGAAGAGCATTTTTCTCTTCTGACTCACCGTATTCGCCAGGCTCTAACGCACTAGGTAAACGAATATCAGGTGTAACACCTTTTAGTTGAGTACTACCGCCGTTGATACGATAAAACTTAGCAATGGTGTATTGCACATGTCCGATTGGCTTTTCGTACATATCATAGATGCGACCTAAACTTTTATGCTGCTGAACAGTCCCTTTACCGTAGGTTGACTCACCAACGATAAGTGCACGATCATAATCTTGTAAAGCCGCAGCAAAAATCTCTGATGCTGATGCGCTATAACGATCAACCATCACAGTTAATGGGCCACTATAAGCACTAACGCCATCATTATCGCGATTTTGATTGATACCACCATTTGCATCACGAATTTGAACCACTGGGCCCATATCAATAAACAAACCAGTCAACAATGTAGCTTCAGTTAATGCCCCGCCACCGTTTCCGCGAAGATCAATAATAATGCCTTCAACCTTGTCTTTTTCGAGTTTAGTGATTTCTTTAGCCACATCTTGCGACAAATTCATATAAAACCCAGGTATCTGAATGACCCCGACTTTACGATTGGCATATTGGCCTTCTGTAGGTTCGATAACTTTTGATGTTGCTGCACGGTCTTCTAAACGGATTTTATCTCGAGTAATCACTAATTCAAAAGGTTTGGCATTCGCCCCTCCCTTTTTAGGCAAAATCTGCAAGACAACTTCACTGCCTTTTGGCCCTTTGATCAAATCAACAACATCATCTAAACGCCAACCAATCACATCAACTATGTCACCATCTTTTTGACCTACGCCGACAATTCTATCTTCAGGCGATAGTTTTTCACTGTTGGCAGCAGGCCCTCCAGCCACTAAACTTTTGATAACAGTGTAGTCATCATCCATCTGCAACACGGCGCCAATACCTTCAAGACTTAGGTTCATTTCCATTTGGAAACGTTCGGCATTGCGAGGAGATAAATAGCTTGTATGAGGTTCAACACTGCGAGCAAACGCATTCATTACAGTTTGAAATACATCTTCACTTTGAGTTTGGCTTAAGCGCTTAATAGCATTGTTATAACGCTTCTCGAGCACTTCAACAATTTCAGGCCACTTTTTACCCGTTAGTTTCAAGTTTAATGCATCGTATTTAACACGTTGACGCCAAAGCTCATTAACTTCTGCTTCATCCTTTGGCCATTGCGCATCTTTACGATCAAACTCATAAACATCGCCTGCTTTAGTAAAATCAAACTCTTTATCAAGCAAAGACAAGGCATAAGCAAAACGTTCATAACGACGCTTTTGCACCAAATCGTACATAGCAAATGCAGGGCTAATATCGCCTGTTTCAACCATGTCATCAAACTGTTTTTGGTACTGATCGAAGTTTGCAATGTCTGCCATAGTCAGCACATTACGACGATAATCCAGTTGTTCAAGAAAGCGGGCATAAATCTTTTCAGAAAAGGCATCATCAAGGTTAAAACGATGATAATGCGAGCGAGTAAACAAAGTTGTTACTCGCTTGCTAGCCACTTTATGCTGTGGCTCTTGTGCTAGTTTAGGTAACTCGCTGATTTGAATCGTTGGTGAAATTGCCCATGCCGAAAAGCCGACAAATAAACTGGCAATTGACGCGGCCAAAGTAAGTTTTCGCATCAACAAGTACTCCTTAAATTTCTATAACAATATGTGCTCAGCACGTACTTTGATGGATAGGCCAGTGTCTAGCTGAACATGCACATCTTCTTTATTAATATCAGTCACGACTCCAGGTACAGGTGTGGCGCCTAACTTAACATTAACACGTTGTTTGGGTTTCAAATCTTCAAGTTTAGCCGGTACAAGTTTAATGACCGGAGCCGCTACAGGTGCTGGACGTTCTTTTTTAACAGCAGGAGCACGTTTCGGTGCAACTTTCTTAGCAGGCTTTTTAGGAGCCAAAGCTTGACGTTTGGCTTTAGCTTTATCTTGGCTTTCTTTAAGCGTCAAAATAGCATGGTCGATGTGCTCTTGTTCTAATTCAGCACATTCATTACCGTCAAGATCAATACGTTTAGCACCCGCTTTAACGCCTTTCAAATAACGCCAGCTGCTTGTGTAACGACGAAGCGCTACACGTAATTGTGTTTTACTGACTTTAGAATCATCAGCTAACCGTTCAGCCAAATCTTGAAACAAACCAATTTTTAATGGCTTAGTTTCACCTTCTGCAATAAAGCATAAAGGAAAGGTTTCATATAAATACGCTAATATTGCGTTGGTGTCGGTCAACTTGTCTGTTGATTCCATTTTTACTTCCACGTTAATAAAGGGACTGATTATGCGGCTTAAAATTTGCCATGCAGTCGTTCATCTTTCGTTAAACCTTAACCGTTAAGGCTCAACGTACAAAATATCACTATCCGCCAGTTAGCTAAAGTCATTGAAACAAACCTTAACAATTTAACCAAACTTACTCTCAGCTTAATCATCGCTCATCAGTAAATCCAGCACAAATGCGTATAGCGGCATATTATAAAGCCCACGGCAGCGAATGCGACCATGATTTAATCTAATTTGTTCGCTATTTAACCAAATAGGCAAGTTTCTAGACTTTTTACCATGTTTTCTAGGCCGATTTGATCATCTTGATCAAAACGATTCAATAATGGACTGTCAATATCTAACACTGCCACAACCTTATTGTCCTGTCTAACAGGAATTACAATTTCAGAATTACTCGCCGAATCGCATGCTATATGACCATCAAAATCATGAACGTCAGCAATTCGCTGGGTTTTATTTTCTGCAGCAGCAGTCCCACAAACACCTTTACCCATATTGATACGGGTACAAGCGACTTTACCTTGGAATGGACCAAGGACTAATTGCTCACCGCGCTTGATATAAAAACCAGCCCAGTTAAGGTCTTCCAGGTTGTCATTCAACAACGCTGAAAAATTAGCCATTGCCGCAATTAAATCATCTTCGCCTTCGAGTAAAGCTTGTGCTTGACGATTTAACGTTTGGTAAAATTCGGTTTTCATTTCCATTCCTTAAGCTGAACACTCACAAAAAGAGTGAGCTATTAACGTGCCTATTCGGCTGATGTATTTTTAGCGGTCACTTTCTTGCTTTTTGCCGCAGGAGCGTTTTTAACCTGTACGATACCTTTTAGCAAGTTAGAAAGCTCATCTTTATGGTTTGCTAGGTAAAATGCCAACTGTTCGCATTTATTTTCATCAAGTCCGAGGTCTGCCTTAGCGATAAAAGGCACTAGATTATCGGAAATATCAAGCATCTTATCGTAGGCATCTGCCTCTTTCTTCGATATAAATGTCATCTTTTCCACCCCTTCTCTGACCACGACAAACTGGGTTATCACTGCCATGATGTAATCCTCACTGTTTTTATATACAGTGTATAGAATCTCACATAGTTAACTTATGATGCAAGTGTTCTGGTTATTCTGATATTATCAAGTGAAGAAAATTGAGACTTTTTAACAATTGATACATTTATTTACCAATATAAGGCAAAGCAGAGAGGCTTAACTCTTCGCTCCCCCAATAATGCGTTTCAATATGGATTAGATTAATTCTACATGCATGAACTTGATGACCATGATTCAATAATTTTATGCCAATCATGTGATTTGGTAGTGAGGAGACGAGCTTTGCCTTCAAGTGCTAGAGCGTTGTGCCCACGCTGTCACACTGCATTATATGACGCTCCTTATTGCTCAATTAATGGCATGTTGGCATTGTGTATCGCGGCGCTGATTATTTTTATTCCCGCTAATTTATTACCTGTACTTGAAATTCATTTTCTTGGTAGCGTGCGAACGACAACCGTATTGCAGGCTGCTATTACAGTGTGGTTAGAAGGATATTGGGTTGTAGGCTTAGCGGTAATGGTCGCGGCGGTTATCGCACCTGGACTCTTAATATTGTCGATTCTAACCCAAGTGGTCATTGTAAAATTAAAGCTTCATAGTTCATTTTGGCAAAGAACTTACAGTACACTTTTAAAAAATCATGGTTTGATATCACAAATGACCATGTTAGAAATTTACGTCATCAGTTTTTTAGTGTCCGCATTTCAACTTTCTGATTTTTCCGATGTTTATTTCGGAATGGGCACCTTGTGTTTTACCATGTTGTTTATCATAATTTTATTCTTACAACGTGAATATAACCTAGAACACATGTGGAGCTATGTTGATGCCTAATCATCCAACCACCATTGCAGGTGAAATCACAAAATGCAGTGCAGAGACCGTTGAGAATACGAACGACGATACAACAAAAAAGACCCCATCGAATTTTCAAGGAAAACAAATGGGCTTATGTCTATGCCCTGTGTGTCGTAAACTTAATCTGCTTAGTAATGGTCATTGTAGACGTTGTTTTAGCCAATTAAGCAGCCGTAATTATGCCAGTATCCAGCAAAGCTGGGCTTTATTGATCACGGCAACTATTTTACTTGTGGTCGCCAATATTTATCCCATCACGTTATTAACTAACCGTGGTGTAGTTACCAATGACACTATTTTCAGTGGTATTAGCCATTTAGTCAAAACCGGCATGTTCCCGATTGCCATTATCGTTTTTACAGCGAGTATTTTAGTACCTTGGCTAAAAATTATTGGCTTAGCTACTTATTTGTCTGCTATCAGTTTTAACCTACCAATATCAAAAAGAAAGTTAATGGTTGGTTTTCACATCATTGAATGGATTGGCCGTTGGTCAATGCTCGACTTATTCGTGATTTCATTAACGGTTGCCTTAGTGAATATGGGGCAACTTTTAGACGCCAAACCTGCACCCGCCGCAACAGCATTTGCATTAGTTATATTACTAACGCAACTCGCGGCAAAAGTGTTAGATACTCGTTTACTCTGGGACCGCTTGGAACAAACAAATGACAGAAATTGAATCGCCGAAAATTGTGAAGAAAAAATTATTCTCGCCAATATGGTTATTACCTGTTGTCGCCTTGATATTAGGCGCTTGGTTAGGTGTAAAAAGCATTAAAGAGTCAGGCATTGAAATTTTGATCCACTTTCCCAGTGCCGCTGGAATTGATATCGGTAAAACCTTGGTAAAATACCAAGGTTTGTCGGTAGGTAAAGTAACCGATATAGGCATTGATGATGATCTTAAAGGCGTTAACGTAAAAGTAGTCATGGATTACCGCGCTGACCCATTTTTGAATAAAAATACCCTTTTTTGGTTAGTTAAACCTAAAGCCAGTATCACCGGGGTTGAAGGATTAGATACCTTATTTTCGGGAAATTACATTGCAATCCAACCTGGAGATGGACGTTCTGCCACTATTTTTGAAGCACAACGTGAAGCCCCAGCGATTCTTCCCGGCAGTGAAGGAATAATGATTGAACTGAAATCCCCCAAACTAGGATCGATTGATGTCGGCTCGCCAGTATTTTTCCGTCAAGCTCCTGTAGGAAGTGTTGTTAGCTATCGTCTAGATGGAAATAAACAAATTATTATCAGCGCATTTGTTCAAGAGCAATATGCTCATTTAGTCAATAAAGACTCCCACTTTTGGAACGTGTCAGGCTTAAAAATAGATGCTTCTTTATCTGGGGTAAAAGTCAGTACTGAAAGTATCGCGTCTATTCTGGCCGGCGGCATCAGCTTTGATACCGGAAGCAACACTTTAAAAGCCGAAAATGGTGATGTTTACACCCTCTATGATGATGAAGTCACCGCTATTGGTGGGGTTCATTTTAGGTTAACCGCTGCTGACAGTGAAGATGTTAATGAAGGTACAGCCATCATTTACCGTGGTGTCATTATAGGTGAAATTGAAAAAGTAACGTTAACCGAGACTGGTGTCGAATTTCTCGCTCGAGTAGAACATCAGTACCAAGCCTTAATCACCAATGACAGCCAATTTTGGCTAAGCGGCGCTGAATTATCGTTAAAAGGTGTCAAGCACCTTGGGCGTTTGGTGACTGGGAGTGTCATTAATGTATTACCCGGGACTCAGGACTCTGCGGAGGCGGAGACGATGCAGTTTAATTTAGCATCACAAGCTCCCGATTTGCTCACGCAAGATAAACTTAGCCTGACAGTGGTTGCCAATACCCATACAGGTATCAGCAATGGCGCACAAGTGCGATATAAACAGCTACCTATAGGAAGTATTACCAGCATCAATTTAAGCCAAGATTTTTCTGCGGTCGAATATCATATTGAAATTCTTCCCGAATTTAAAAATCTACTCACAAAAGGCAGTTTCTTTATTCCAGAAAGTGCCTTAGCCATTAATGCTTCATTAGATGGAATAAGCGTTAACACTCGTGACGTGACCACTATGCTTGAAGGGGCAATTAGCTTAATTCCTGGTAACAACAAAACATTGATTCCAGCCAACAGTAAATTAACACTGCATGAATCAATTGAATCAGCCCAGACACTTTATGCCCAACAACAAATGACGCACTTTTCACTAACCAGTATTGATGGTGCTGACCTAGCTGAAGGTTCACCTATTTATTACAAGAAAATGCAAATTGGTGCGGTGAATAAAGTTAATTGGTTTGCTAAAACGGATAAATTTAGTATTGATATTAATATCGATAATAAATTTGCTCCCTTAGTAAATCCTAAGACTGTGTTTTGGCGAAATGATGCTGTTGCTATCAATGCCAGTCTTGCCGGAGTCGACATTAATGTAGCGCCTCTCAAAGGCGCAATAAAAGGTAGTATTACCCTTGGACATATAGACGACATAGTTGATGAGCACAGCGATCAAACTAATCTTCGTTTGTATGACACCAAACAACTGGCGCTGATGCAGGCTAAAGTCATCAATCTCACCCTTCCTGTTAGCACAAAAGTAGCCGATAAAGCCGCTATTCGCTATCAAGGTCATAAAATTGGTGAAGTCTCACATGTGAAGCTAAATCAAGATTTAAATACTCTTAATGCACAAGCATATATCTTTGGTAAATATGCCAACCATTTTAGTACTAGTGACAGTGAATACTTCATTGTCGATGCACAAATTTCTTTAGCGGGCATTAATGCCCCCGAAACGCTGTTAACAGGTCCATACATTGGTGTTATCCCAGGCAATAGCAAAGAGATTGTTGATAACTTTGTTTCTCAACCACACTCAAGCTTTGAGGCTACCGTACCGAAAGATGCATTAGCATTCCAATTAGTTGATGATCAACTAGGTTCAATTAAGGTCGGTACACCACTGTTTTTCCGCGGAATTAAAGTCGGACAAATAGATGGATATCAATTGGATGACTCAGGTACCGAAATTAGCTTGTTTGCCCATGTTAATGCTGAATATAGTCACTTAGTTAACCAAACAAGTCAGTTTTGGGATGCTTCGGGTATAAAATTAGACGTCGGTTTATTTTCGGGCGCACAATTAGAAACCGGATCATTAGAAACGATACTCGCCGGTGGTATCGCATTTGCGACCCAAGAAACAACATCAGACAGTAACCGTATCAATACCACCGAACGTTTCCCATTGCATGAGAATATGCAAGATGAATGGGCACAGTGGCAACCAACACAAACTAAATAACCTCAATTGTGGTTATTTGGTTCTGTAAAAACATAAGGCCGATATCATTATCGGCCTTTTACTTAATATGAATTTGCAAATATAAAACACTCATGCACTTTAACCGTTAATCACCGATATACTTACAGGTCGCAATTAATATCACTTAAATTAATCCCTTCTATTTTACCTTGTTCATTTTTATTTATAACTACTAGTTCGTTATCCTTTACTTCAAAGCTATATTCATGCATCCAATCCATTTTAGTAATGATCTTCAGTTCATATCGATCAAACGGTAACCGACATTTCAAGTAAAAATAGTGGTAAGCCTTTCCCATTGCACCAGGATCGGCTGTATACACATAAATGGTACGGTCATCAAATGTCTTTTCTTTATGCATATAATTAAGGTCTGATGATGAAGCCCCTTCAAGCCATATGCCTAAGTAGAGAAAGGGTACTTGAAGTAATATAAGCAAATAGCCAGAATATATAAAACAGTTACTGCTCAATACACTGCCAATTTTTTTCCTTATTTTGCCACTTTTTTTGTATAGAAGTAATCCACCTAGACATACAAAAATGAGTTTGATAACTCTAAAATGGTCACTTAACTGATCCATCAATATTGGAGATTGCCAATTTAAACTCGAAAAAATCCCACTAAACCAACTATCGATAAATGGCAAATACACTAATGCAATAACCATTAAAATATATATGGGCGTTATTCGATTTTTGTTATCCAACAGATTGCATCCTTTTAATCATGGTATTAATCAAACAGACTCGGCGAATGAATTGATAATTACAAACAAGCAAACCAAAAAATAACTGCGACACTCACAATGAAGGTATAGAGGGTAAATGTAACTAACCATAAAACCAATAACACACACCTATAGCGGCTGTAATGCCGGCAAAATCTGCCGCTAAACCACAACCTAATGCATGACGACCATTGCGGATCCCTACCGAACCAAAGTAAACGGCTAACACATAGAATGTTGTTTCAGTACTACCTTGTAATATAGCAGCAAGTCGGCCGGCAAATGAATCTACACCATTATGGTCCATGGTTTCTAACATCATAGCTCGAGCACCGGAGCCGCTAAAGGGTTTCATAAATGCCGTTGGCATAGCGTCAATAAAGCGTGTATCGAAACCAAGAGCACTAATGCCTGAAGCTAATAGCTGCAAAGCATAATCTAATGCGCCAGATGCCCTTAAAAAACCAATTGCTAATAACATGGCAAGTAAATATGGTATCAATGTAATAGCTTGGCCAAAACCTTGTTTCGCCCCTTCGACAAACTCATCATATACAGCGACTTTGCGATAACCCGCTACCAAAATAAAGCTTAAAATCAGTATTAATAAAATTCCGTTACCCAAAACCATTGATACTTGCCCTATCGCTTGTGCCGATAGCGTCAATAAGTAAGCAACCCCAGCCATAAGCGTGCCAATAATCAATGCAGCGTAAGCTAGAATAACACTGTTAAATAATGAGATCCTCTGTACTAAAGCAACCACCAACAGACCGACAACAGTCGATGCACTGGTCGCAAGTAAAATAGGTAAAAAAACATCAGCAGGGTTTGCTGCACCTTGTTGTGCACGGTATAAAAACACGGTGACGGGTACTAAAGTGACAGACGATGTATTCAATACTAAAAATAGAATTTGAGCATTGGTCGCGACCGTTTGAACAGGATTAAGGCTCTGCAAGTCATGCATAGCTTTTAAGCCCAAAGGAGTCGCAGCATTGTCTAATCCCAAAATATTGGCAGTTAGGTTCATGCTAATGCTGCCATAGGCAACATGCCCGCGTGGAACATCGGGCATCAATTTAGACAATAATGGCTCAAAAGCACGAGCAAATAATCCAACTACTCCCGCTTTTTCACCCACTTGCATTAGGCCCATCCATAATGCCAATACACCGATGAGTCCTAATGATATGTCTGCGGCTAATTTTGCACTGGCAAACAATGCAGTAACAGATCCACTAAGCACATCTGCATTACCACCTATCAATTGGATAATAATAGAAATTGCAGCCACAATAAAAAATAACAGCCATACTCTGTTTAACACGCGCCGCTCCATTACACTGTCTCAATATTCCCGTTAATATACAGTAATCATTGACGTTCTGGGGTAACAATTCCGTGTTATGATCATGCTAATTCAGCTAAATAAGAAATGATTCTCCTTATTATGATCCCATTACATCCAAACTTTATTAGTCACATTCAAAATGAACTCCCTTCACACCTGTCATTAACTGACTTTATTGATTATTGCAATCAACCGCTTCGAAAGTCGATTAGGGTCAACACCTTAAAAATTACTACTCCAAATTTTGTCGATATCATGACACAAGCTGGTTGGCAATTATCGGTGATCCCGTGGTGTGATGATGGTTTCTGGATTGAAGGTAATGAGGATATTCAATTAGGTAATGCGATTGAACATATACAAGGATTATTTTATATCCAAGAGGCGAGCTCTATGTTGCCGCCAACAGCATTGTTTGCTGATAGCACCATACCAGAAACAGTACTAGATGTTGCTTCTGCGCCAGGTTCTAAAACGACTCAAATAGCGGCATTAATGAATAATAGTGGTCTGCTGGTAGCCAATGAGTATTCTGCCAGCCGGGTTAAGGTGTTGCACGCCAACGTGTCCAGAATGGGCGCTAGCCATACAGCACTAACCCATTTTGATGGCCGTGTATTTGGTGAATATTTGTTTGAGTCTTTTGACGCCATTTTGTTAGATGCCCCTTGTGGCGGCGAAGGCACAGTGCGCAAAGATCCATTGGCTTTAAAGCACTGGGACATTGAAGATGTCACTGCCATTGCTGAAACTCAAAAAGATCTCATCGAATCAGCTTTTTTAGCACTAAAACCCGGTGGTACGTTAGTGTATTCAACATGCACACTCAGTCAGCTTGAAAATCAGCATATCTGTAAACATTTACAACAAGTTTATCCTGATGCCGTCGAGTTTGTGTCCCTCGCCGATTTATTTAATGGTGCAGATAAAGCTTGTACTGAAGAAGGTTTTTTACACGTATGGCCACAGATTTATGACAGCGAAGGTTTTTTTGTTGCCAAGATCCGCAAAACAGCTTCAGTAGAACGTAATAAAAATCAACCAAAACAGCAAAAGAACTTTCCTTTCGCCGTTGCGGGTGAAAAACAGCAAAACGAACTACGACAATATTTTAAAGAGACTTTCTCAATCGAACTACCACATGACGATGTCATTATGTTACGAGACGATGAATATTGGTTATTCCCGGCGCAATTTATGACTTTTATTGGCAAAATGCGTTTTCAACGCATTGGGATCAAACTGGCCGATGCCATGAAAAAAGGCTATAAAGCCAAGCATGAAGCTATTATTGCATTGTCGACAGCAAGTGGTGCGCCTAGAACCATTGAATTAAAGGCTGCACAAGCTCAAGACTTTTTAATGGGTCGAGACATTGCAACACAGTCTTTTGAAGAAGCTGCACAGCAATATTTAGCAAAACTGGCACAAGGGGAAATGTTAGTCAGCTATCACGGAGTGGTATTAGGTGTAGTTAAACACTTAGGTCATCGTTTGAAAAACAATTTACCGCGGGATCTTGTTCGTGACAAAGTAAACTTAAGTTTATGAAAACAGTAACATTTATGATTACATGAAATAAGGTAAGATTTAAAAGCGAGATATTGATCAACTTTTTGATATTTTTTGTGCAAACAAAAAATGTCTGACTATAATTCAGTTCATAGTTCATAGTTCATAGTTCATAGTTCATTTAACAGTTTATTCAGTCTTTGGCATCTTAATTCAAATTAAAATGCCGCAACAGTAGCGCAAGGCTCTTAACTGAGCCCTTTCCCTAGGCCCAAAACAATTGGATAGTTTTGGGTCTTTTTTTATCTATTTTTTAAGTTTGACTCAATAAACATAATAGAATCAGGAGAAAAGGTTAAGTGACTAACGCCCAACTAATTTAGCTGCATCGTTAAATAAGTTAAAGAAATTATCTGTGGTGTACTGAGCTAACTCTTCAAATTTTTCACCGCGTAATTCAGCGACAAACTCAGCTACATCACGCACATATGCAGGTTGATTTTCTTGACCTCTATGCGGTACTGGCGCTAAATAAGGAGAATCTGTTTCTACTAATAACCTATCTTTAGGCACTTGCCGGATCACACTACGCAGCTCACCAGCATTCTTGAAAGTAACGATACCAGAAACCGATATATAAAAACCTAAGTCGATAGCCGCTTTAGCCATTTCCCAGTTTTCAGTAAAACAATGTAATACACCGCCCACTTTGTCAGCATTACCGGCTTTAAGCATATTAATGGTGTCTTCACGGGCATCACGAGTGTGAACAATTAATGGCTTGTTCACCTCTACAGCTAACGCAATTTGTTGTTCAAAACACTGCTGTTGTAATATTTTAGTGTCATTTGAATAAAAGTAATCTAAGCCTGTCTCGCCGATAGCAACCACACGCGGATCTTCAGCAAAACGTTTAATGTCTTCGATGTTTAAACCTTCTTGTACATCAAGAGGATGCACACCAGAAGACAAAAATACATTATTAAATGCTGCCACTTTATCGCGCATAGCTTCAAAGCCCTGCTGACGGACATTGACGCATAATAAGTAATCAACGCCTTGGGCTTTAGCATTGTTCATAATAGTCTGTAAACTGGCAGAGTCTGGGGCCGCTTTTAAGCGATCAAGGTGGCAATGTGAATCAATTAGCATGGGAATTCTTTCGCAACTACATTAACAAATAAACAGGTGTGCAAGAATACCTAGCTACATGGTACAGGTCAAATCACTAGAGGCGAGTTCACTTGATAATAACTTTTCAATATGATGTTTATGACTTTCAACATCGGTTTTGATTTTAACCCCAATACCCGCAGGTCGCCCGCCGGATGCACCTAATGGATTAATCCAAACAACAGCACCTTTAAATTCGTTGGTTTGGGTGGCATCGGGTAATCGATAAGCAATAGTAAGCTCTTGGCCTAAGAAATGACTTTCGGTAGTCGCAATAAATAAGCCTGCTGGCTTAATAAACGGCATGTAAGCACGATAAAGCTTATGTAATGTATCGTAGTTGGCAACAAGATCGACCATAAATGATTCTTATCTTCCCATTAACAGGTTAAAATATGTATAACAAAAAATGAATTTAATGAGTTAACTGTCTGAATGCGAGTACATATTGTTGACACAATGCTTGAGTATTGACACTTGGCATTGTTTCAAGCTTGTGACACATATTCATTACGCGCCCTGCCAGCTCAATTATTTTAGCTTGAACCAATGGGTTTAATGTTTGATTGTCAGCATTATCAGTTTTTATCTTATTACTTTTTAACACATATTGGCGTAAGTACAAATACAAAACATTAAGTGCATCAACAATTTGTTGATCTGACACTTTCAATAAACTATTACTTAAATGACCCGTTTTTAAACTTTGAGCCCAATCTTGGCGAAATGTCAGCAGTTGTTGATAATGTTGAGAGGTTAAACTATTGGCTAATGCCAAAGGCCCACCGACGACACTAAGACACCAAGTAACATCATGGGTTTTACCCTCCGAGTTAGCTGCTGGTAACAGTTGCTGTACCGCTAACCAATGATGGATTTCTAACTTAGTAGGGGCAACAAATTTAAGCGTTTGACAGCGACTGGTAATGGTCGCTAATAACTGCGCTGATGTATTCGTTTGCAGGATGAGTACGACATCATCGCCAGGTTCTTCAAGAGTTTTCAGTAGTGCATTAGCTGCGGCTAAATTTAATCGCTCAGCATTAATAATGATTGCGACACGCGCCCCGCCTTGTTGGGCCGTTTGAGTTAACGCTTTGCATAACTGACGAATTTGATCAACTTTAATTTGGTTACCATCTGGCTCGACAACATATAAATCAGGGTGGTTACCAGCAGCCAATAACAAACAGCTTTTACATTGTCCACAAGCGCCCACTGGCGTGAGGTGTTGGCAAAGCACTGCCTGAGCAGCAGCCTTCGCTATCTTATCTCCACCCAGTGCTTTATCAATATTAAACAAATGTGCATGGCTGCTTTTACCACGATAATGTTGATCGACAAACCTCTGATGCGGATCCGCTAACCACGGTAATTGGTCAATCTGATAATCACTCATGTCGCGACATTATCCTCTTGATGCCCATCACTGCTCACCCATAAGAGCGGGTAATAGACGCTGCAACTGAAGCCGAATATCATCATGAACTTGTTCCATTGATTGGCTGGCATCAATAACGATAATACTGTCATCTTCATGGGCTAACTTTAAGTAGGTTTTTCTAGCTCGTTCAAAAAAATCAATGGCTTGTTGTTCAATTCTATCAAGCTTGCCACGACTCGCTGCACGGCTTAATCCTAGTGTAGGATCAATATCCAAATACAAGGTGAGATCAGGCTTAAACCCATGTAGGCATGCATCGCTTACCGCTTTCACTAATGGCATTAAACCACGACCACCACCTTGATAAGCTAAAGATGACAGATTATGCCTATCACCGAGAACCCATTTACCTGAAGACAAAGCAGGTTTGATAACATTGGCAATTAACTGTGATCGGGCAGCATAAATAAGCAAGCATTCTGCTTCGTCGCATAACGGATCTGACTCATCGGCAATTTTAACTAAGTCACGTATTTTTTCTGCTAATGGAGTGCCACCTGGTTCACGTGTACACACAGGTGACTGGCCAATGTATTGGCTAATAATATCGTTAATTAGCGCAATCGCACTCGATTTACCAGCACCTTCTAATCCTTCAATGACAATAAACTTGCCTTTTTGTTGACTCATTTTCTTTTTCTCTGGAATTCGTTTACAGCATTATTATGAGCCTTCAATGTGGATGAGAACACATGACTACCATCATTACGAGACACAAAATATAAGTAATTTACTTTAGCTGGATTGGCTGCCGCAAATAATGATGCCCGACTAGGTGCAGCAATTGGCGTTGGAGGTAAACCATCAATCTTATAAGTATTAAATGCCGTTGCTTCACGTAGGTCCTTACGAGTAATATTGCCTTTATAACGATCACCCATACCGTAAATTACTGTCGGGTCTGTTTGTAGGCGCATGCCCTTTTTCAATCGATTATTAAAGACTGCCGACACCCAATCACGCTCTTCAGGTTTACCGGTTTCTTTTTCAATAATCGAGGCAATAATTAGCAATTCATATGGCGATGATAATGCTAAGTCAGGGTCTCTTCCTTCCCATGCTTGTGCCAAGCTCTCCTGCATCATGTTGTAACTTCGATTCAAAATTGTCTGTAAACTATCATCTGCATGAAAATGAAAAGTTTCAGGATAAAATTTACCTTCAGGCAAACCAGAAGTATCACCATTATTTAATAACACTTGGTTAAAATCATCAGTATGTTGTACTAGATACTCAGTGCTAGCTAATGTTTTCTGCCACTCCGCAATCGTTTTACCCTCAATTAGCGTGACACTGAAAACTATTTGCTGGGCTAAATATAAGCGAGTTAATAATGTCTCTAAAGTATCACCGGGGATCACTTGATATAAGCCTGTCTTTATATTGGCAAGTTTAGGTTCAAGTTTTACGAGATATTTAACTTTCCAACTATCTGTAATTAATGATTGTTGCTCAAGTTGTTGCGCAAGCTTTATTACCGTAGTACCAGGTTCAACCGTCAAAGTTTGGATTTCAGTTAACTGTAATGGTTGTTTTTGGTAACTAATTAAACCTGATACAAGCCAATACCCACTGAGGCACACAACGGCAAATAAAGGTATAATGCTGGCTAATAGAAATGTTTTTATTATTTTAATCATGATGATAAATTTACACTCAGAACGTGCCTGAATCGCGATGTTTGCGTCCAACGGCTAAATTGAAAATCGTCTATGGCGGCTACATCGATAATGCCAAATAAACTGTTCGTTATAAATATATGGTCAGCTGTTTGAATATCTCCAATTGTGAGTTGTGTTGCCATAACCGCTATATCATGACCAAGCAAACTATCAATCATTACTTCACGCATCACACCACTCACACCAGCATGGGTAATAGCCGGGGTAAATACCTGATCATTTTTGACGATAAAGATATTGGCAATAGATGACTCTATCACATTACCATCACAGTCAAATACTAACCAATCTTGATGGTGACTAGATAGCGGTTGAGACTTTATAAGCACCTGTTCTAATCGGTTAAGGTGTTTTATTCCCGCTAGAAGAGGTTGTCTACCAAGAAATATAGGTGATGATGCTAGCGAAATACCAGTTTGCTGCCAGTCAAGGTAATGCTCAGGAATGGGATGCACTGACAAGACTTCAGTCACGTTTGCGCTTAAAGGAGCCTGATAACCGCGACCGCCTACGCCACGCGTCAGCAAAAGCTTTATACAATGTTGTGGATATTGTTGAGCGAGCTGGTTCAACTGCTGTAATAATTGGTTACTGGCATGCCACTCAATCCCCAAACGCTCGCAGCTTTGTTGCACACGAGCAATATGCTCGGCAAGGAATAGCACCTCTGCGAGCATATCAGCTGATGCAGTGCGCATTGTCGCAAACACACCATCACCATAAGCAACACCACGATCAAGTGGATTTATTAGTCCGTTTTCAACGTAGTTAACCCAAACCGGTGCCATTATTTGTCCTGACTAATCCGACTTGCAACAGCCTCTTGTTGATCTTTGTACTTCGAGCTTTTACGGGTGTTATAAGGACGAGCAACAGCGGAGTTTAAGCGTTCAAAATTAAGCGCACCGATTGTCATACCAGGACGAAGTGCCAATGGCAATTTACCACTGTTAAAGAACTCAAGCACAATTTTACCTTGCCAACCGGGATCAATTCGATGCGCAGTAACATGCACCATCAACCCTAAACGAGCAAGAGATGAGCGACCATCTAACCAACCCACTATATCTGCTGGTAAGGTCACGCTTTCATAGGTTACTGCTAAGGCTAATTCACCAGGATGCAGGAAAAAAGCATCATTATCAGCAATTTCAATTTTGTCACTCATTATTCGATCAAGTGCTATTTGCATTTCTGCACTGGGACCACTTAAATCGATATAAGGTGCAGTATGGTCTTTAAATACTCGAAATTGGCTGCCTAAACGCACATCCACACTCACGCCCGAAATGGCTTCAATACCAGGACGAGGATCGATGATAATGGTGCCATTATCTAAACATTGCTCAATTTCAATATCGGTTAAACGCATGCTGCACTCTCTCCAAGATAAAGTTATTTAGCCAATAAATGCTGAATTCTAGCTTTTAAAATATCAGTCGCGATGCGATTTTTCCCGCCCTTAGGAACGATAATATCTGCATATTGTTTTGATGGCTCAATAAATTGTAAGAACATAGGCCGTACCGTTCTTTTATACTGCGAAATCACAGACTCCATCGTTCTGCCACGTTCAGCAACATCACGGGTCAATCTGCGTAAAAAACAAATATCCAACGGTGTATCCATAAACACACTCGCATCCATTAACTCACGCAATTTAGGATTTGTTAATAATAGAATACCTTCTAGGATTATCACTTTTTTCGGTTGCATAGTAAGCGTCTCGCTGGTGCGAGTATGCTCTGTATAGCTATAACAAGGGATGTCAACAGATTCACCCCTTTTTAGCTGAGTTAAATGAACAGCTAACAACTGATGGTCTAACGCTTTTGGGTGGTCGTAATTGGCTTTTACACGTTCCTCCATACTTAAATGGTTTTGATCGTGATAATAGGCATCTTCGTTAATCACACCAATTTGATTGGTACCTAAGTCTCGACATAATTCTTCAAAAATTGTCTTAGCAATTAAACTTTTACCTGAAGCCGACGCACCGGCGATCCCAATAATGACACACTGCTGAGAATTCATCTCTTAAACCTTACTCGTCGTCTGATATGCTAATTTTTACGGTCGATTGTACTTGTTGGAGTGCCAACTCAGCGCCAAGTTTACGAGCAATTTCACGATAAATACCTGAGACTTCACTTTCTGGTTCGCTCATCACGCTCGGCGTACCATTGTCCATAGACTCACGAATATTGATATGTAATGGCAGTGCGCCTAGTAGCGGCACGTTATAACGCTCGGCGATCTTACTTCCACCATGAGTACCAAATGGATGTTCTTTATGACCACATTCAGGACAAAGATGAAAACTCATGTTCTCGATAATACCCAATACAGGAATATTCACTTTATTGAACATGGTGATACCTTTTTTAGCATCGGCTAAAGCAATATCTTGTGGTGTTGTAACAATCACAGCCCCACTCACAGGTACCTTTTGTGACAAGGTTAGTTGAATATCACCGGTTCCTGGTGGCATATCGATGATCAAATAATCCAGTTCAGGCCATTGGGTTTCATTCAGTAGTTGAGCTAATGCACCGGCTGCCATAGGACCACGCCACACAGCAGCTTCATCGCCACTGAGCATAAAGCCGATAGATTGTGCAGAAATACCATGAACCAACGCTGGTGTCATGTGTTTGCCATCTGGCGATTGCGGACGAAAATTAGGGATACCTAACATCAATGGAATAGACGGCCCATAAATATCAGCATCTAAAATACCCACTTCAGCACCTTCAGCTTTTAACGCTAACGCAAGGTTTACTGCTGTCGTTGATTTACCCACCCCACCTTTACCAGAAGCAACAGCAATGACTTGCTTTACATTAGGCAGTGGAGCAATAGCAGGAAGCGCAGAATATACACGAGGCTGGAAATCAATTTCACATTCAACTTCATCTATGGCATCAAGCACTGCAAGCTTGTTCGTTATGGCCATCACGGTATCACGGTATTGGGTCATACACGGATAAGGATAAACTAATCCTAACTGTAGACGTTTTCCTTCCATCGATAATGCTGTCACACATCCTGCACTGACCAGACCTTTTTGCAAATAAGGATCAACAAATGCCTCTAAAATATCTAACACTGGTGACAATAATTCATCATTTAATTCATAATCTGTATGCGTATTAACCAAAACGGCGTCTCCGAACAAGAAATTTGTACAAGTGTATCAGAACTTAGTAAAAAAATAGCGACTAATAAGCCTTTTTAGGTCATGTTTTGATGAAAAAAATCTCCTAATCAGTTAGTATCAGGCAATATTTTTGGTGTAATTTGATATCGAGATAAAATGACAAAATCACAGCGTAAAATACTGGTCACAAGTGCCCTTCCTTATGCCAATGGACCAATTCATCTAGGCCATATGCTTGAATATATCCAAACGGATATTTGGTCACGTTTTCAAAAATTACGTGGCAATGAGTGCTATTACATTTGTGCAGATGATGCTCACGGCACACCTATTATGCTTAAAGCACAGCAAATAGGTATTACACCAGAAGAAATGATTGCCCAAGTTCAAAAAGAACATCAGCAAGATTTCGCCGATTTCAACATCCAGTTTGATAATTTTCATAGTACACACAGTGAAGAAAACCGCACTTTAGCCTGTGATATTTATTTAAAACTTCGTGATGGTGGTTACATCAAAACCAAAACCATTTCACAATTATATGACCCAGAAAAGTTAATGTTCTTGCCAGACCGCTTTGTTAAAGGCACATGCCCTAAATGTAAGTCTGAAGATCAGTACGGTGATAACTGTGACAACTGTGGTGCAACCTATAGTACAACCGACCTAATAAACCCTAAATCCGCGGTATCTGGCGCAACACCAATAATGAAAGACACCGAACACTTCTTTTTTGACCTGCCTGCGTTTGAAGGCATGCTAAAAGAGTGGATTCAATCAGGCTCCTTGCAACAAGAAATGGCCAACAAACTTACCGAATGGTTTGAACAAGGTCTAAAACAATGGGATATCTCACGCGATGCCCCTTACTTTGGCTTTGAAATCCCCGACGCACCTGGTAAATTTTTCTATGTATGGTTAGATGCGCCGATTGGTTATATGGGATCATTTAAAAACCTATGTGACAAGCGCGATGATATAAACTTTGACGATTTTTGGAGCTTAGATTCTACCGCCGAGGTATATCACTTCATCGGTAAAGACATTGTTTATTTCCACAGTTTATTTTGGCCAGCAATGCTTGAAGGCGCCGGCATTCGCAAACCGACCAGTGTTTATGCCCATGGCTATGTCACCGTAAACGGTGCAAAAATGTCTAAATCAAAAGGGACGTTTATTAAAGCGCGCACCTATTTAGATAATTTAGATCCTGAATATCTACGTTATTATTACGCTGCTAAATTAAACAGCCGTATTGATGATTTAGATTTAAACTTAGAAGATTTCGCCCAACGAGTTAACTCAGACTTAGTCGGCAAATTGGTTAACCTCGCCTCACGTACAGCTGGTTTTATCAGCAAACGTTTTGATGGTAAATTAGCCAAAGTGACAGACAGCAACTTGACCGAAATATTCTTAGCCAAAAGCGAAGTGATTGCCGAATTATATGAAACTCGCGAATACGGCAAAGCGATGCGTGAAATTATGGCATTAGCAGATATTGCTAACGCTTATGTTGCTGACGCTGCACCATGGCAATTAGTCAAGCAAGAAGACAAGCAAGATGAAGCCCATCAGGTTTGCAGTAATGCATTAAACTTGTTCAGAATTTTGGTGACATACCTTAAGCCAGTATTACCCAAACTTGCCGAAAATGTTGAAGGTTTTTTACAGTTAACTTTAACGTGGGACAATTTAGATCAAGATCTGGCTGGTCATGAAATAGCGACATTTAAAGCATTAATGCAACGTATCGAACCTAAGAGTATTGAAGCTATCATCGATGCATCTAAAGAGAACTTACAAGCAACTAATACGGATGCGCCTATCACCGATGCACCAAAGCAAACTGTTAATCAATTAGAGCAAGACCCTATTAGCCCTGAAATCAGTTTTGAAGATTTTGCTAAAATTGACTTACGTATTGCACGCATCAGCAAAGCTGAACATATCGAAAAAGCCAAAAAGTTACTTCGCCTTGAATTAGATTTAGGTGGCGAAACTAAACAGGTATTTGCAGGTATAAAATCGGCTTATGCGCCTGAAGACTTAGTAGGTAAACTCACCGTCATGGTGGCAAACCTTGCCCCACGTACAATGAAGTTTGGTGATTCTGAAGGCATGGTATTAGCTGCAGGTCCTGGCGGTAAAGACTTGTTCATACTCGAACCTCATGAAGGTGCAGAGCCTGGCATGAGAGTTAAATAATCTACTCTCTTTTGCCCACATAAAAAAAGACTGCCTAGGCAGTCTTTTTTATTAATCTTGGTATTTAACACTTAACGGCCTTCAACTCAGATAAATAGATAAAATAAGTAATCATCATTTCAGTCTTTACACTTTATCTATTGCTTCATTGTTAGCATCAAATGATTCTGGAAGCTTCAATTCGTTTTCATCAGTATCTTCATCCATCGCCTGTTTTAACCGTTCCTCATATTGCAGGAAAAGTTTAATAAAATCATTACTAAAACTTTTACCGCCCGATTCACTTAGCCAATTTTCATATAAACGTTTTGAAGCTTCTTTTTCAATACGTTGATAAGTCGCTTTTCTTCTCGCCACTGAAGCGTCTGAATACCCCAATAATTGCAGCGATTCGGCCCCCACCTCTAAAGCAGAATGGTACGTTTCAAACTCAACAATATCGGCACCCGCTGCACGCAATAAATGTCCGTGCCCACGGTCAAAGGCTCTGGCCGCTATTTTAAGCTTTGGATAAGTATGAGTTAAATATTTAACCAACTCCACACTGCTTTCACGATTATCGATTGCAACCACAAACAAAGAAGCTTCGGCAACACCTGCCATTTTTAACAAATCAGGACGAGTCGCATCACCATAGTAAGCTTTAGTGTTAATACGTCGAATTGAGTCAATTTGTGAAGCTTGATGATCAAGCACTACCGTTTTGATGCCATTAGAAATCAATAATCGATTAACAATTTGGCCAAAACGACCAATACCGGCAATGATCACACTACCCACTTCTTCAATATCATCTTGGGTGCGTTGATTGGTTTTATTCTGAAATCGGGGAGAAATGACCTTGTCGAATAAAATAAACAAACCAGGAGTTAAAAACATCGACAGCGCAACCACTATTGATAATGTTTGCGCCATTGCTGTTGGCAACACGTGCTGCTGCACGCTGAAATTTAATAATACAAATCCGAATTCACCAGCTTGAGCAAGACTTAGCGTAAACAACCATCGATCACTGCCTTTAATTCGAAAAATCAATGCCAACAGATAAAGTACAATGCCTTTAATTAACATGACACCTAAGGTCATTAATATAATCTCAGCGAAATTGGCAAATAACACTGTAAAATCAATACCTGCGCCAACGGTTATAAAGAACAACCCTAATAATAATCCTTTAAAAGGACCAATATTGGCTTCAAGTTCATGTTTAAATTCACTATTGGCAAGCACTACACCTGCTAAAAAAGTGCCTAGAGCAGGTGAAATCCCAACTAAACTCATTAAGGCAGCAATACCAATAACTAACATAAGCGCTGCCGCAGTAGAAATCTCTTTTACACCTGAATCAGCGACCATTTTAAATAATGGCCGGCTGAGATAATGTCCGCCTAATACAACCACCCCGATGGCAAGCAGTAACACAATGGCATAAGCCCATCCAGGCATATTAGCCACCAAAGATAATGAGTCATGCTGCTCATTAGCAACAGCCATCGCCCCTTGCGCCTTTTCAACCAATTCCGGCAACGCTAATAATGGAATAAAAGCTAGCATAGGGATAACGGCTATATCTTGAAACAACAACACCGAAAATGCATTTTTACCGGCACTGGTTTTATTCAATCGTTTTTCGGATAAGGTTTGCAACACGATTGCTGTGGATGATAATGAAAAAATCAATCCAATTGTCAGTGCGGTACTAAAACCGTAACCAGCATAAATAGCACACGCCAATACCGCCGATACAGATCCTAAAACTTGTAAGCCACCTAACCCTAACAAGCGGTTTCTCATCGCCCATAGCATTTTGGGTTCGAGTTCTAAGCCCACTAAAAATAACATCATCACCACACCAAATTCGGCGAAGTGTTGAATTGTATTGGTTTCACTGCCGACTAGACCAATAATAGGCCCAATAACCACACCAGCAATGAGATAGCCTAATACAGAACCTAATCCCAGCTTTTTGGCTAAAGGCACAGCAATTACCGCAGCTGTCAAATAGATAAAAGCTTGTAAAAAATACTCGGTCATTTATTTATCCCAAACAATAAAAGCTCATCGTCACTTTTGACATCTATTAAATTTAGACATCTGGTACTTTAGATATCGGCTATCTCGGCTTGCCTGAACGACAAAAACACAAAACATCAGTATATTACTGGATGATTACACTGGATTAACAATATCAATAAAATGATGTTCGATATTATATTTTTCCGCTAAATGCTCACCTAAAGCTTGGATGCCAAATTGCTCCGTAGCATGATGGCCGGCAGCAAAGTAATGTAACCCTTGTTCAATTGCAGCATGGAAGGTGCGTTCTGACACTTCGCCACTAATAAATGCATCAACCCCCATTTGTGCAGCATAGTCGATGTAATCTTGCGCACCACCAGTACACCATGCCAAAGTCGAGATCATTTTAGTATCATCGCCTATGTGCAACGGTTTACGTTTTAACACTTTGTTGAGTAAGTCGCTAAATTCGGCAACCGTTAATGAATGCTCTAAATGGCCTTGCCATAACAAATCTTGTGGTACAGGCTCATAAACTCTTGGGCTGATAATGCCTAATTTTTGAGCCAATTGAGCATTATTACCCACACCATGATGGGCATCTAAGGGTAAATGATAGCCAAATAAACTAATATCGTGATCCATTAATGCTTTGATTCGGCGATATTTCATCCCAGTGATAATTTCTGGTTCATTTTTCCAAAAAAAACCATGATGGACTAAAATTGCATCGGCATTAACCTTTACCGCTGCATCAATTAACGCCTGACAAGCTGTAACACCAGTAACAATAGTGCGAATGTTCGACTTACCTTCGACTTGTAAGCCATTTGGCGCATAATCTTTAAAAGCATGAACATTTAAAAAAGTATCAAGATACGTTGCCAATTCTTGACGTAAAATAATCGATGAATGTTGATGACTTGTGGACATAATAAATCCTAAAAAAGAACTAAACCTAAATGGAAGACAACATAAGGTTATTGATAATAATAATTATATTATCACTCGTTGTTGAGTGACAACAATATTAGTTTACTCAATTATTTGAGCCTTCGCGAAGTTTATCTAACTCAATATAATTATTTAAAACAACAAAATTAACACAATAAATAACGTACAAAAGCCTGCAACATAATTAACGTCAATGATTACCAATACATCGTAAAAAAATCACAAGTTTGAGCCGTTTTGTTGTGAAAAATCCCATTTTTTTGCATTGAATTGGACTTTTGTTGTATTAACACTTTAAAATTAATAGCAACCTTAATTTAACATGATCACAAATAGGTTATTAACTATGACAATATTGACTAAAGAAGAAGTCATCAGCCAGCTACAAACAGCACTTGAACAGCAGTCTGGCAAAGCTGTTTCTATTGAGCAAGCTGGGAGCTGGTACAAAATCGACGGTGGCAAGTCAGTACGCTTTAGCGAACTTGAATCGATGCATGCTGAGTTAACGGCATCGTCAGCTAAAAAAGTGCCAGTGAAAACGACCAGTAAACCTGCGGTAAAGACAGCAAAAAAAGTAGCAGTTAACAAAGTTGAATCAACCTCAGGCGGATTAACACCTAAGCAGTTATGGCGTCAAAAACTCGAAAATACAACAGGTAAGCAAACGTTACCTCGAGGGTTTTAATTATCTTTAATCATAGCTAGCGCGGTTAGTTTAATAAAGATACAAACTGCGATATAAAACAACAGGAGCCCAGTCTCCTGTTGTTTTATATCTAATATTACATCGCCAGATCAACTCTGACATAACCCGTTAAGTAAACCACCCTAACTTCATCACCAGCATTAAAACTCATACCAGGATCAACATCCTGAATCACCATGACTTCAGTTCCATCATCTTGTTTTATCATCAATTCAACTAACTTGTTTTCAAGATAATATTGTTGATTTCCGTGCTGACTACCAATGCCACCGCCAATTAATGCACCAAGCACTGTTGCAACATCTTGCCCTGAACCGCCACCAAACTGATGACCTATAACACCACCTATTAATGCGCCACCAAAGGTTTTCCAACCACTATGACTATCTTCAACAAGCTGTTTTTGGGTGACATGCTTAACTGATTCAATCTGACCATAAACGACTTTCTCAACAGGAACAGCCTGGTTGCGCTCATAAGCAGCTTGGCTTTGCCCACAAAACAGACAAAGACTCAACAATATTGCAAAAAATACCTTTAAACTTACCGTTATCATTTTAAACATGGCTTTTTTCCGCTAAATTAACCACAAGATATAATAAATAATATACCCAATTTGAACTCACTGTCTTATTTAAATCAATCCATCGGCTTTCCTTCTCCAGAAGAAGCCCTCACTAGTCCTAATGGCTTATTAGCGATTGGAGGTGACTTACGCCCTGTTCGCTTAGCGGAAGCTTATTATCAAGGTATATTCCCTTGGTTTAATGCCGATGACCCTATTTTGTGGTGGTCACCCAATCCTCGAGCCGTATTCACACTCAGCCATCCTTTTGGCAGTAAAAGCTTAAGAAAAAGTCTTAAAAAATCCACATGGCGATATACCATTAATCATGCATTTTTGGATGTGATCACAGCTTGCGCACAACCCCGTGATGCACAAGATGGAACTTGGATTTCGCCTGAAATTCAAATGGCTTATTATGAACTTCATCTCCAAGGTCGTGCTCATTCCATTGAAGTATGGGACGGTGAAATGTTAGTCGGAGGTTTGTACGGCGTTCCAGTAGGAGGTGTTTTTTGCGGTGAATCAATGTTTCATAAACAAACCAATGCATCAAAAGCTGCATTCGCTATACTTAACCAACACTTGGTGAAACATGATTTTCAATTAATTGATGCTCAAGTGATGAATCCACATTTAGACAGTCTTGGCGCTAGCGCAATACCGAGAAGCGAATTTCTGTCGAGGCTCCATCGCTCTCGAGATCAAACCATGTCGCCGTTAATGTGGTCTAAACAAGAGGTGTTTATTGAATTCTAAATCTGTCAGTGTAGGGATAAGCCAACTTTTTGATTGCAACTATATCGAAGGCAACAAAGAACAATTATTGGTCATCCAAGAACCTCAAATAGATGCCGCACTGTTTGAACAACTTCTTGCAATGGGATTTCGTCGTAACGGAAGTGCCATTTATAAACCTCGTTGTCCAAGTTGCCAAGAATGTCAACCTATTCGATTGAATGTAAATGATTTTACCCTATCAAAACGTCAAAAAAGAACCTTGAAAAACAATCAAGATTTGCATTGGAAAGTCAGTCATATATCACGACCTGAGCATTATGACTTGTATGAGCGTTACATCAACGAACGTCACAACGATGGGCCAATGTTTCCAGCATCACAAACCCAATATGATGATTTTTTATTATCTGACTGGTTACCACCAATGTTTATTGAATTATTTGATCAAGACCAATTAATTGGGGTGGCAGTAACCGATGAAATGGCACTGAGTTTCTCAGCGATTTACAGTTATTTCGACCCTGATTATGCTGAGCGTTCATTGGGGTCATTGATGATTTTAATCCAATGTCAATTAGCGAAATCTTTAGGTAAGCATTTTTTGTATTTGGGCTATCAAATTGATCAGAATCGGAAAATGTGCTACAAACGCCAATACCGTCCATATCAAATTTTAACGGTACAAGGTTGGCAAATAGGTGAAAATCTTACACCTATTTCTGTTTAACGCCCTTTACAGTTCGGCATTTTTGGGGCATGATACGCCCGATTTTTTCATATTTGAAGGCTAATGGGATAACTTAATGGCGAAAGAAGACAACATTGAAATGCAGGGCACTATCCTTGAGACCTTGCCAAACACAATGTTCCGCGTAGAGCTTGAAAATGGACATGTGGTGATAGCCCACATCTCTGGCAAAATGCGCAAAAACTACATCCGTATTTTAACGGGTGACAAAGTCACTGTACAGTTGACTCCTTATGACTTGTCAAAAGGTCGTATCGTCTTCCGCGCACGTTAATCGCTAGCCTCAACAATGTAAAAACCGACTGCCTGTCGGTTTTTTTGTTGTTATACCAAACTGCATATAAAGCTATTCAACGCAAAGCTACACGCATGATACAAGACGTGTGTTCAACGTAATGGGTATCCCCTTATCAGAACATTCAACCAAATACAGTAATGGTTGTAATCCGTTTTGCAGAAGCTCGTCATACGGTCCACTACTATGTTGTATTGATAAAAAAGGGCATGCCCATTTTCCATCAATATCCATTGAATTGAACAGTAAGAAATGCTTTGAGTTGATAATTTAATTTTGAAGTCTGGTTAGGCGCAATTAACACACATAAAAAAAGATGACCCATAGGTCATCTTTTTTATGCGAGTTAAACGATTTACGAGACTTTTTCTAACGACTCGCAATCAATATTGATCTCACCGTCTTTAACATCAATATGCGCAATACCACCTCGCTCAAGTACACCAAACAAGATTTCATCTGCTAACGGACGTTTAATCAATTCAGTCACTACACGCGCCATTGGACGAGCCCCCATCGACTTGTCATAACCCTTCTCAGCAAGCAAGGTCCGCGCTTCATCACTAACATCTAAGGTGACTCGTTTATCGTCAAGTTGTGCCTGTAACTCAACTAAGAACTTATCAACCACTTTTGCGATTACCGTCATATCCAAATGATTAAACCATACGATTGAATCTAATCGATTACGGAATTCTGGTGAAAAGACTTTATTAATTTCAGCCAACGCATCTTGAGTATGGTCTTGTTGTCTAAAACCAATCGATTTACGAATAGTTTCTTGTACACCGGCATTAGTTGTCATGACTAAAGTCACATTTCTAAAGTCAGCTTTGCGACCATTATTGTCGGTCAAGGTACCGTGATCCATCACTTGCAGAAGCAAGTTAAATACATCAGGGTGCGCCTTTTCAATTTCATCAAGTAGCACCACACAATGTGGATTTTTAAGCACAGCATCCGTTAGCAACCCACCTTGATCGTAACCGACATAACCAGGAGGAGCACCAATCAAACGTGACACGGTATGACGTTCCATGTATTCAGACATATCAAAGCGGATCAGTTTAAGATTGAGACAATTGGCCAATTGGTTGGTGACTTCTGTTTTACCCACACCAGTAGGACCAGCAAACATAAAGCTACCAACAGGCTTTTTCTCAGAACCTAAACCACTACGAGACAAGCGTATGGCAGCACTAAGGCTCTCAATCGCTTTGTCTTGGCCAAAGACAACCATCTTAAGGTTACGTTCTAGGTTGCGCAGCATATCCTTGTCAGTCGACGATACCGACTTCTCAGGAATACGAGCTAACTTAGCAATGATGGCCTCAATTTCGGCTTGACCAATGGTTTTTTTACGTTTGCTTTGCGGCATCATCACCATACGAGCGCCCGCTTCGTCAATCACATCAATAGCTTTGTCAGGTAAATGACGATCATTAATGTGTTTGGCCGATAAAATAGCGGCACTACTAATGGCTGCTTGGGTATAGCGTACACCATGATATTCTTCGTACTTAGACTTAAGTCCCATCAAAATCTTGGTGGTTTCGGCTACCGATGGTTCATTGATATCAATTTTCTGGAAGCGACGCGCTAAGGCACGATCTTTTTCAAAAATACTTTGATATTCTTGGAACGTGGTTGACCCCATACAACGTAATTTACCGCTGGACAATAATGGTTTCAGTAAATTAGACGCATCCATCACGCCACCAGATGCGGCACCAGCACCAATAATGGTATGAATTTCATCAATAAACAAAATAGCATGTTCGTCCGCAGCCAATTCTTTTAGTAAGCTTTTAAAGCGTTTCTCAAAATCACCACGGTATTTAGTACCCGCTAATAACGCACCTAAATCTAACGAATACACAGTCGCATTAGCCATGACATCAGGGACTTGTTTATTGACTATTCGATAAGCCAAACCTTCTGCTATAGCCGTTTTACCTACACCAGCTTCACCCACTAGCAAAGGATTATTTTTACGGCGACGACAGAGAGTTTGAATAGCACGTTCAATTTCAGCATCTCGACCAATTAATGGATCGATAATACCGTCTTGGGCTAATTGATTTAAATTAGCGGCAAATTGCGCCAACATACTACGGTCTTCTGAGTTTTCAGCTTGATCGTCACTACGCTCATGATCATGTGCTTCACCAGAATCGTCTTCTTTAGCCATGCCATGAGAAATGTAATTAACGACATCTAAGCGAGAAATATCACAACGACGGAGTAAATAAACCGCTTGCGATTCTTGTTCACTAAAAATAGCCACTAGCACATTTGCGCCAGAAACTTCGTTACGACCAGACGACTGCACATGAAAAACGGCACGTTGCAAAACTCGTTGAAATCCCAAGGTTGGTTGAGTTTCACGTTCTTCAGTTGATTCGGCAATAATGGGCGTGGTTTGTTGAATAAAATTAGCCACTTCTTCTCGTAAACGATTAACATCCGCACCACAAGCCACTAACGCCTCGTATGCAGCGGGATTATCAATCAGCGCTAATAATAAATGTTCTACCGTCATGTACTCATGACGTGAATCTCTAGCTTGCTGAAACGCTAGGTTCAAGGTGACTTCCAGATCTTTGTTCAGCATAAGCACCCCTTTAATTTTGCCACTGACTGTGAGAAATCGATATTATGCTTTCTCTAATAGACACAGTAACGGATGTTGGTTTTCTCTTGCAAACTGATTTACTTGAAAAACTTTTGTCTCAGCTATTCCAAATGGAAACACACCACATAACCCTTTACCTTGATTATGGATCGCTAACATAATCTCTACAGCTTGCTCTTCATTTTTCTCAAAGAAACGTTGTAATACTTCTACCACAAAGTCCATCGGGGTGTAATCATCATTGTTTAGCACCACCTTATACATATTGGGTGGTTGTAGTTCAGATTCAACCTTTTCTTTAATATTCTCTACACTACCTAATTTAGCCATAGTTTAATACTAGCCTCTCGTTTGGTTCCCGACCACTTGATGTTATTAAATTAATTAAATGTTAGCTTTTTGTTAATTACCGCTTGACATCTTTTCGTACAAATTTCATTCTGTTTGCTAGGCGGCAAATACTAGACCGCTGGATAATAAGTTTTACTATCTTACTGGTAAGTAGACAACAGAAGGAAGTGGAAGTATGGCAAACGGAACTGTTAAATGGTTCAACAACGCCAAAGGATTCGGGTTTATTTGCCCTGATCAGGGTGGCGAAGATGTATTTGCGCACTATTCAACTATCGAAATGGAAGGTTATCGTACCTTAAAAGCAGGTCAACCTGTATGCTTCGAGATTGAAGAAGGCCCTAAAGGAATGCATGCTTCGGCCATCTCGCCAACAAAGTAATTGGGGAGATTATAAAACAAAAAGACAGAGATTTTAATCCCTGTCTTTTTTTTTACCTAAAAAAGCGTCAATTAGGTCAATTTAATACACCTTCAGGTGAAGGTGTATTCATTCAATCGCTCACGCTTCGCTTAATGAGCAGAGAACACTCACCCAATTAACCAACAATAAATTGGTTTAACGTTGCACTTGGACGCATTGCATGTTCAGCTTTAGCGGCATCTAAACGGTAATAACCGCCTAAATCCACTGCAGGGCCTTGCGAACCATTCAATTCAGCTAAAATCACAGCTTCATTGGTCGCCAATGCTTGAGCTAATGGCACAAAGTGTGCGGCCAGCTCAGGATCAACAGTCTGTTGAGCCAATGCTTGTGCCCAATACATCGCTAAATAATAATGACTTCCACGGTTATCAAGTTCACCTACACGTCGAGAAGGTGATTTATTACAGTCAAGGAACTCACCAATAGCAACATCTAACGTATCAGCTAATACTTGTGCTTTAGGCGTGTTAGTCGTTTGACTTAAATGCTCTAAAGAAGCTGCTAACGCCAAAAACTCACCTAATGAATCCCAACGTAAGTGACCCTCTTTTTGCATTTGTTGAACATGCTTAGGCGCTGAACCACCGGCACCCGTTTCAAATAAACCACCGCCACTCATTAACGGTACAATAGACAACATCTTAGCACTTGTACCCAGTTCAAGAATTGGGAATAAGTCCGTTAAATAGTCACGTAATACGTTACCCGTTACTGAAATAGTGTCTTCACCTTTGATGATGCGCTCTAACGTAAAACGAGTCGCGTCTTCAGGAGTCATGATTTGAATGTCTAAACCTGCAGTATCTTGCTCTGCTAGATACTGAGTCACTTTTTTAATTAACTCAGCATCGTGAGCTCGATTACTGTCTAACCAGAATACCGCTGGCGTGTTACTTAAACGAGCACGCTTAACGGCCAGTTTAACCCAGTCGCGGATCGGCGCATCTTTTACTTGGCACATACGGTAAATATCGCCAGCTTCAACCTTATGACTCATTAACACATCACCAGCTTGGTTAATCACATTAACCGTACCAGCGGCTTGAATTTCAAAGGTTTTATCGTGGCTACCGTATTCTTCTGCTTTTTGAGCCATTAAGCCTACGTTAGGCACGCTGCCCATCGTAGTTGGGTCAAATGCACCGTGCTTTTTACAGAACGAAATCGTTTCTTGGTAAACACCAGCGTAACTACGATCGGGGATCATGGCTTTAGTATCATGTAACTGACCATCAGGACCCCACATTTGACCTGAAGAACGAATTGCAGCAGGCATAGATGCATCAATAATGATGTCACTAGGTACATGTAAATTAGTGATTCCTTTGTCTGAATCAACCATTGCAAGCGCTGGACGTGCGGCATAAACCGCAGCGATATCAGCTTCAATTTCATTTTGCTTGGCCTCTGGTAACGTACTGATTTTGGCATACACATCACCAAAGCCATTGTTAACATCTACGCCAAGCTCAGCAAATAAAACATCGTGCTTGTCAAAAACTTCTTTAAAGAACACTTTTACTGCAAGACCAAATAATATTGGGTCAGACACTTTCATCATGGTGGCTTTAAGGTGCAAAGATAATAAAATATCTTCAGATTTTGCCGCTTCAATTTCACGAGTATAAAAAGCAACCAACGCTTTTTTACTCATCACAGATGAATCAATGACTTCGTCAGCCAATAGCGTCAAACCACTTTTCAACACAACGTCTTTACCGTCTAGTTGCGTCAGCACGATATTGACTTTATCAGCTGATGGTAAAGTGACAGACAGTTCGCTGCCATAAAAGTCCCCTTCGTCCATGTGCGCCACATGAGACTGAGAATCGCTGGCCCATTTCCCCATTGAATGTGGGTTTTTCTTAGCATAGTTTTTAACTGAAGTCGGTGCGCGACGATCTGAGTTACCTTCACGTAATACCGGGTTTACTGCGCTACCTTTGATTTTGTCGTAGCGTGATTGAGCTTCGATTTCAGCATCATTTTTAGGTTCATCAGGATAATTGGGGATGTCATAACCTTTTGCTTGAAGTTCAGCAATACAGGCTTTTAACTGTGGAAGAGATGCACTGATGTTTGGTAATTTGATAATGTTGGCTTCTGGCTGATTAGCCAATTCGCCTAATTCTGTTAATGCATCAGCAATTTTTTGCTCTGCGGTTAGTTTTTCAGGGAAGTTAGCGATTATACGACCTGATAAAGAAATATCACGGGTTTCCACTGCTACGCCGGCTGCGTTAGTGAAAGTACGGATTATAGGTAATAAAGACAGCGTGGCCAGCGCCGGCGCTTCGTCGGTTTCGGTATAGATGATCGTTGGAGTCTTATCTTTCATTTTATTTCCTACATTATTGTAAATTAATAATTTATTAGAATAAATTGTGTAAGCATATTGCAGGCTTAGGTGGATAACACTCGCATTAATGTACCTTGATTTGTCACCAAAGCACTTAATTTGTAAGCCAAGTATATAAAATCCCCGGTCCCATTTATTATTATATTTTGTTCTCAAAACTGTGAGATTTGGTGGAAATACCCACTATCCCTGAATGATAAATTAGGTACAGATCACAATTTTTAGGCGGACATCATAGATCATTCTTAATAATTTTCAAATTCCACTAAGGGCGAATACGCAGTAAACTATCACAAAATGATTTATATTCGTTCACTTATCACTCACTCTTATTAACAAGGGATGTTAACCACACCTTTATGTCAAAAATTGGTAAATTCAACTCATTCACGAAAAAATCAACTACAAATAGAGTTGATACGCCGACAAAACCAGCCTATCGAAACAAGGCAAAGTCGCGCCCCCCACAAAAACCACGACCAGAAAACCCCGTCATCGTATTATTCAACAAACCTTTTGATGTGTTATGCCAATTTACCGACGAAGCTGGCCGGCAAACATTGAAAGACTTTATTCCAGTAGCCGATGTATATGCCGCAGGACGATTAGACCGCGACAGTGAAGGCTTGTTATTACTGACTAATGACGGGCAATTACAAGCTCAAATAACTCAACCGAATAAAAAAACCTTTAAAACTTATTGGGTGCAAGTTGAAGGTGAGCCATCAACTGAAGCCATTGAGGCCCTTTCTAATGGTGTAATGTTAAAGGACGGAATGACCTTACCAGCAAAAGTTCGCGTAATGACACCCCCTGATATTTGGCCTAGAAATCCACCGGTGCGTGAACGGAAATTAATTCCAACAACTTGGCTTGAAGTTCAAATTTGCGAAGGTAGAAACCGTCAAGTGAGAAGAATGACGGCTCATGTTGGCCATCCAACCCTAAGATTAATCCGTTATAAAATAGGTCAATGGTGTCTAGATGATTTACCCAATGGCGAATATAAAGTGCTCAGTACTAGAAAATAATCATCAAGAATTGGCTTAAAGCAGGAGAAAAGGATGACCGAACGTTATAAACCTAATACGACTGTCGCTTGCGTGATCCACTGCCAAGGTAAATTCTTATTAGTGGAAGAATGTATTAATGGTGAAACCAAATTTAATCAACCTGCTGGGCATTTAGAGGCTAATGAATCACTTATTGATGCGTGTGCTCGAGAAATAACCGAAGAAACAGGGCTTGAATTAACCCCACAAGCCTTAGTGGGAATTTATCAATTTAGTGCATCCGCAGATCTCGCCTTTATACGCTATACATTTTGCAGCGAATTAGCCACACAACAATATGCAACACCGCGTGATAATGTCATTACTGATACACACTGGCTTAGTCTTACTGAAATCAAAGCGCTTGGTAACAAACTTCGCAGCCCACTAGTGTTAAAAAGTATTGAAGATTATTTACAGCAAATAGAAAAAAAGCTCCCGCCACAGCACACCCCATTAACACTGTTAAATGTTGATTACTTTTAATGGCTTGGTTTAGGCTATTTCTATGAGCCTCAAGATAGCCCATTAAGCGAATGCATGATAGAATACGCGCCGCACAAATATCATATTTATTCAGCATTATGTAAATTAATTTGTCTAATATGCGCACGTAACAACGTCCAGGATTCCGACTAGCAAAAAACTAGCACAATGCCTTGAAACAATGGCGTTTCGGTACAATATACACATTATCTATCTTCAAGGTTTTTAGGATTTATGACATCAATCAACCCAACTTCAAACGGTAAAAAAGTCATTGTCGGCATGTCTGGCGGTGTAGATTCTTCAGTATCAGCCTACTTGTTAATGCAGCAAGGCTATCAGGTTGAAGGGCTGTTTATGAAGAACTGGGAAGAAGATGATACCGATGAATATTGCGCGGCGGCTGATGATTTAAAAGATGCACAATCAGTTTGCGACAAGCTAGGCATTAAAATGCATACTGTCAACTTTGCTGCTGAATACTGGGATAACGTGTTTGAATACTTTTTAGCAGAATACAAAGCTGGCCGCACCCCTAATCCCGATATAATGTGTAATAAAGAAATTAAATTTAAAGCGTTTCTTGAATTTGCCGACGACATTTTAGATGCCGATTATATTGCCATGGGTCACTACGTTCGTCGTCGTGACAATAGCGATGGTAGCGTAGAAATGCTCCGTGGCGTTGATGGTAATAAAGATCAGAGCTACTTTTTATATACCTTAAGCCACGAACAAGTGAGTCGCAGTTTATTCCCTGTGGGTGAACTTGAAAAACACCAAGTACGCGAAATAGCCCAAAAGCTGGGGCTCATTACTCACGACAAGAAAGACAGCACTGGCATCTGTTTTATTGGTGAACGTAAATTCACCGATTTTTTAGCGACTTATTTACCTGCACAACCTGGTGAGATTGAAACCGCCGAAGGTGAAGTGATTGGTACTCACCAAGGATTGATGTACCACACTCTTGGTCAACGTAAAGGCCTTGGCATTGGTGGGCTGAAAAACAGCAGTGAAGACCCATGGTATGTGGTCGAAAAAGATTTAATCCGTAATGTACTCATTGTCGCACAAGGGGGGAATCACCCTCGCCTTATGTCAACAGGCATGACCGTTAATCAATTGCATTGGGTTGATCGTAAAGGGCCAGCGAATAACAGTCACATCACAGTTAAAACGCGTTATCGTCAACATGATGTGGGATGCTCACTTATCTATGATGATGCAGACAACATCACGGTCATGTTCGACCAACCTGTTGCAGCCGTTACTCCAGGGCAATCAGCGGTATTTTACGATGGTGAACTCTGTTTAGGTGGCGGCATAATTGATAGCTTAATCCGAGGATAATCCGTGAGCCAATCACCAGACAACATCTTGTTTGAACGCACTATGGCCTTTGCCGGTATTTTACAGGCTATAGGCCAGGTACAGTATTTAGCTCGCCACGGTGAAAGCGATAAAGAAGCATTAGCCGCTACACTCAACACTATTTTAGTGACAGAGCCTGAATCAACAGCTGACGTATATCAAGATAAAGCGATTTTGAATAAAGGTTATCAGCTTATTCAAAATCAGCTCGGCGATGGCAAAAATAAAGATGTCGAAACCACTCGTTACTTAGTCGGCGTGCTAACCCTTGAACGCAAGCTTGCCCGCTCGCCAAACGGTTTAGGCATGCTAGCGGAACGAATTAATCAAGTGCATCGCCAACTGGCACATTTTGCAATTACCGATGAACAAGTCCTTGCCAATTTTGCCAGTATTTACAGTGATATCATCAGTGAGTTAGGCCCTAAATTACAAATATCAGGTAATCCTGATTGCTTAAAGCAGCCTCAGGTGCAACACAAAATTCGTGCGTTACTGCTTGCAGCTATGCGCAGCGCAGTATTATGGCGTCAATTAGGTGGCAAACGCCGCCATTTAGTGTTTGCCCGTAAAGCAATATTTGATACAGCAAAACAAAGCCAAAATAACAATTAATCGAATCACCCTACAACTAAGTTCATCAAGGAGCTTCAAATGGATCTTTCCGCACTAACTGCTATTTCTCCGGTAGACGGTCGTTATGGTAGTAAAACCGCCTCATTAAGAGGGATTTTCAGCGAGTTCGGTCTTACTAAGTACCGTGTTCAAGTTGAAATTAACTGGTTAAAGCTTTTATCTAGCTGCCCAGAGATTGAAGAAGTTCCCCCTTTTAGCGAAACCGCATTAGCCTTGTTAGACAGTATCAAGGACAATTTTAGCGAACAAGATGCATTGCGTATTAAAGCGATTGAAAGCACCACCAATCACGACGTAAAAGCGGTTGAATACTTTATTAAAGAACAAATTGCCGATAATGCAGAGTTAGTTGCCATCGATGAATTTGTGCATTTTGCCTGTACCTCAGAAGACATCAACAACTTATCTCATGGTTTAATGTTAACTGAAGCACGCGAACAAGTATTGGTGCCGCATTGTCAGCAAATCATTGATGCGATCAAAAAATTAGCTCACGACAATAAAAGCGTGCCGTTAATGTCACGCACCCACGGCCAACCAGCATCGCCATCTACACTAGGTAAAGAAATGGCTAACGTTGCGGTACGTTTAGAACGTCAATTAAACCAAATCAACGCTGTTGAGATTATGGGTAAAATTAACGGTGCTGTGGGCAACTATAATGCTCACATCTCTGCTTACCCAGAAGTGAACTGGCATGAGTTGTCACAACGTTTTGTCACCAGTCTTGGCATTAATTGGAACGCTTATACCACTCAAATTGAGCCGCATGATTACATTGCTGAATTGTTCGATGCCATTGCCCGTTTCAACACTATCCTAATCGATTTTGATCGTGATATTTGGGGCTATGTTGCACTAGGCCACTTTAAGCAGCGCACTATCGCTGGCGAAATTGGTTCATCAACTATGCCACACAAAGTCAATCCAATTGATTTTGAAAACTCTGAAGGTAACTTAGGTATTGCTAACGCGCTAATGCAACACTTAGCCGCTAAATTACCGGTATCAAGATGGCAACGAGACCTAACTGACTCAACCGTATTACGTAACTTAGGTGTTGGTATGGCTCACTCGTTAATTGCTTATCAAGCGACCTTGAAAGGCATTAGCAAGTTAGAAGTGAATGAAGCACAACTTTTAGCTGAACTAGACAAAAACTGGGAAGTATTGGCAGAGCCAGTACAAACAGTAATGCGTCGTTACGGAATTGAAAAACCGTATGAGAAGTTAAAAGAACTGACACGTGGTAAACGTATTGATGCCGCACAACTTGCGGTATTCATTGATGGTCTTGAATTACCAGAACACGTTAAAGTTGAATTGAAAAAAATGACTCCAGCAAACTACATTGGCCGTGCAGAAGCCTTTGTTGATGAGCTAAAATAGTCCTATAAGCCTATATATAACATTAGCGGTCGCATATGTGACCGCTTTTTTATTGTATTACCATTCGTTAATTATCTCGACCTGAGGTCAATGATGTACACATTAAATATTGATACCCAAGCCTTTATTAAACAGCATTGGCAACAAAAACCGCTTGTGATCAAACAGGCTTTTGTCGACTTTGAAGATCCTATCGCCGCAGATGAACTTGCCGGCCTAGCATGTGAAGAAGAAATATCATCACGCGTCGTGGTTACAAAAGGTGATGACTGGGACGTAGTCCAAGGTCCATTTGAAGACTACGACCAATTTGGCGAAGACAACTGGCAGCTATTAGTTCAAGCAGTGAACCATTGGTACCCTGACTCACAGGCTTTAGTCGAAGCGTTTCGATTCTTACCAGACTGGCGCTTTGACGACTTAATGGCATCATTTGCCACCCCTGGTGGTGGTGTTGGACCGCATATCGATAACTACGATGTGTTTATCATTCAAGGTGATGGCGAACGCCGTTGGAAAGTGGGCGACAAAGGTCAACATAAACGTCGCGGTGATAACCCGAACTCACCATTGGTTGACGACTTTGAACCGATTATCGATGTGGTATTACAAAAAGGCGACGTACTCTACATTCCACCAGGATACCCACATTGCGGCGAAACAATATCGCTAGCCTTATCGTATTCAATTGGTTTTAGAGCGCCCAGCCAGCAAGAGTTATTAACTGAGCTCGCAGATAATTTAATCGACAGCAACCAAGGCCACAAACGTTTTAATTCTGTGGATGAGCCCGCTACACCGGGTATGGTTAGCCAATCACATCAACAAGGGATAATGGATTTATTGACCCAATTGGCACAAGATCCGGCCAGCTATCAAACCATGTTAGGTAAACTACTGAGCCAAAATCGATTTGAGCTTGATATCTGTGAAGATGAAGAGCCATTAACGACTGATGAGTTATTGGAAGCCATTGAACAAGGCGCGATTATTCAACGTATTGGTGGGTTGAAAGTATTACAGTTAGAAAATGATAGTGAGCAACGTTTGTTTATCAATGGTGAAGTGCACACCTTTACTAATGCCACCTCTGAAATGTTACAACTATTAGCTAACAAGGCAAGGATCACACCTGAAGAAGCCTGTTTATTTACGGCCAACGCAGCAGTTATGGATGTTCTGACTGAATTACTCAATCAGGGATTATTCTACTTAGCCGAAGACGATAGCGAATAATCGTGAACTATAAATAACTAAGTTTGATGGTGGCATTCAACATAGCTCATCAACATGGTCCATCAAGCTACTGACATTAAAAAAGGCACTTAATGTGCCTTTTTTATGTCAGTAGCTTAAGAGGTTCTTAAGCCCACAGTTTCTCATCTTGATGCATTTTATATAAACTTTCAGCTCGAGACACTAACAGTTGTGCAAACTTCTGTTGAGTTGGATCTTTTGTAACACCCGACTTGTGCAAGTTTTCAGCTTTAAGTTGCCACATCATCGAAAAGTGCCTAATTGCATCGCGAGCCGTTGCTGCCACTTTAACATCGACATAATCTGATGGTAAATCACCTGACATCACCCAAAAAGTTTGTTTTTTAGGTTGCTTTGTTTCCATCTTCCAAATGGCTAAATAAGGCGCAAGATAACGGCTTTCGTCAGCAAGTACTTTACTTGGGATCACCCCTTTCTCAGCTAAAAAGCGGTTCGCTTTTTGAAACTGAGTACGTACCCATTCTTGTCTTTGGGCTTCTTGTTCTGGTGTTGGTGGTGCAACCTGTTCTGCAACTTCTTCAGTCATAATACTTCCTATCTTATTGTTATAATGCAGATTAGAATAATAAATATCTGCTATTTTAATCAAAAACAATTACATTAAGCCAAATTTCTTTACGTTTACGTAAGTGGCAAGCTAAATTTCCACACTAATCACAAAAATAACTAAATCATGCTTTGTTGAGAGTATCTCTAAATGCTATCGTGCTGCAATAAATATAACAAGCAGTCGTTTACACCTTAATGTAATCAAATTTAGCAAGGTGTAATAACTTCATTTTAACTAGCTAGCAAGCGGAGATGTCTCGTGGCAGTTTTTAATCATGTTTCGTTCGATGAACACGAACAAGTGGTCTTTTGTAATGACAAGCAAACTGGTTTAAAAGCCATTATTGCCGTGCATAACACTAACCTCGGCCCAGCCGTAGGCGGTTGCCGTATGTGGAATTATCAATCGGACGATGAAGCCTTAACAGACGTATTACGCCTCTCTCGTGGAATGACTTATAAAAATGCATTAGCCGGTCTTACTATGGGTGGCGGTAAAGCGGTGATTATTGCTGATCCTAAAACCACCGATCGTGAAGCGTTGTTTCTTGCATTCGGACGCTTTGTAAACGGCTTAGGCGGTAAATATTATTCAGCCGAAGATGTCGGTGTTTCAACATCTGATATGATGATTGCCAACCGTGAAACTGAATTTGTAGCAGGTCTTGAAGGCAAGTCTGGTGATCCTTCGCCACTTACCGCATTAGGCACTTATTTAGGCATTAAAGCCGCGGTAAAACATCAACGTGGCATCGATAGCCTTAAAGGCATTAAAGTATCTGTACAAGGCGTAGGGCATGTTGGTTATTACTTGTGTAAGCATTTGCACGATGAAGGTGCCGAACTGATCGTTACCGATATTCATCAAGCCTCACTAGATCGCGTTGCCAATGAATTTGGAGCAACTGTCGTTGCTCCGCAAGATATCTACACCCAGGATGTTGATGTATATGCACCGTGCGCATTAGGCGCAACACTTAACGACACGACATTACCATTATTAAAAGCTAACATCATTGCAGGTTGCGCCAATAACCAGTTAGCTGAAACTCGCCACGGCGAAAAACTCAAGCAAATGGGTATTCTGTATGCGCCAGATTACGTTATTAATGCTGGTGGCATTATCAACGTGTCATTTGAGAAAAACTATGACGCAGCGGCTTCAACAGCCAAGGTTGAGCAGATTTACAACACCCTACTCACAATCTTCGAGCGTGCAGATGCAGAAGACCGTACCACAGGCTCTGTAGCCGATGAAATGGCTAAAGCTATTATTGATGCTGCGAGATAGTTAATCAGTTTTATATTAGGGCTATTTAATGCCTTAACATTCAAGGGAGATGCTAACGCATTTCCCTTTTTTATGCCCCTCCAAAAACCAACAACTTTAATCAAGTTGCAATAAATCGTTCACCTTAGTGTCAAATAACAGCCCTACTCTATATCAACACTGACGTTATCTGTGTATTAGGGTGAATGACTGATGATCTCACACAGCAAAAAAAGTAATCAACAACGGCAACCTTTATCTCACTTAACTCATAGTGACAAAGTTCAGCACTTTCATGCACTGTGGATTTCTGATGTTCATCTAGGCAGCATTGATTGTAAGGCCGAATTCTTATTACATTTCCTTAATCATAGTCAATGCCAATATTTGTATCTGGTTGGCGATATTGTCGATATTTGGGCGTTAAAAAAACGTATTTATTGGCCTGATAGCCACAATAAAGTAATACAAAAAATCCTCGAACTAGCCAGTAGTGGCACCCAAGTTATTTACATACCAGGTAATCATGATGAAGCTTTCAAAGATTATGCCGACAGTCATTTCAGAGGTATTACCCTCGTTAAACAGCATATTCATCAGTCTCTGAGTGGCAAACGTTTTTTAATGCTTCATGGCGATCAATTTGACTCACAAGTTTGTGTTAGTCGTACCTACGCAAAATTAGGTGACCATTTATATGATGTGTTGTTGTGGCTAAACCGTCAATTACATAGGGTAAGAAGCCGCCTAGGATATCCATATTGGTCACTAGCCAGTTACATCAAGTTAAGGGTCAATAAAGCCCAACAAGCCATTAATCAATATCGTGATGCTGTATTACGATATTCGATAAAACAACAGGTGGATATGGTCATCTGCGGTCATATCCACCAGCCTGAATTATCCCAGCACACAATTAACAATCACACCATTACTTATGCCAATGACGGCGATTGGGTTGAAAATTGTACTCTCATTGCAGAAACAAAATCTGGAGATGTTCAGTTGCTCAAGTGGGATGAACAAACGTTACAAGCTACCGCAGTAAAAACAATTGATTTCAGTCATTCAGTGGCTAAATCAATCATCACGCCCCAAAAACAGCATGTTGCATAAATAAGGCTAAAATATGATATTTACTGTCGATAATGTGGTAGAAAAAAACCTGCCTAATGTGCATAACAAACCTTGGTTAGCCGTGCCGACGAAAGTTATGTTGCGCTACTTACTTCATGAAAAGCAATGTAATGATATTGCTAACGAACACGCGCATTTATCCGGTGTCGATTTTGTTGAACAAATTCTTGCTTGTTTAAATTTCAGTTACAGCGTCCCCAATAACGAAATTGAAAATATTCCCATTGAAGGCAGAGTGGTGATCTACGCAAATCACCCTATTGGTTCACTTGATGCGCTGGCATTAATCAAACTGATTAGCCAAGTGAGACCAGACATAAAAGTAGTTGCCAATGAATTACTAATGGCCATTAAACCGCTTCACTCTATTTTATTACCCGTGCGCAATATGACTGGCGGCACACCTAAGCAACATTTAAATGAAATCCATCACCACCTTAAAAACGAAGGCGCGGTACTGATTTTCCCCTCGGGTGAAGTGTCACGGTTACGTCCAACTGGCGTCACAGACTTACATTGGCACAGCGGCTTTTTAAAAATGGCTCGCGCCTGCAATGCTCCCCTTTTGCCTATGTTCGTTGACGCGAAAAACTCTGCCACCTTTTATGGTGCATCAATGATTTACAAACCATTGGCAACGCTATTACTGGTAAAGGAAATGTTCAAACAAATGGATCATGTGATGCCAGTGCGGATTGGCCAACTGATCGCCAAAGAAGTTGTCTGCACTCAAGATTTTCCGCTTAAAACCAAAGTAAAATTGCTTAAAAATCATTTATACCGCATTGGTAAAAATCGCAGTCCGTTATTTATCACTCAAAATGCCATTGCTCATCCTGAAAAACGCAGTGAGCTACAACAAGCGTTACAACAATGCGAATTGTTAGGTAAAACCCAAGATAATAAACAAATCTATTTATATAAGCATACTCACAGCAGTGCAATTATGCGTGAGATTGGCCGGCTTCGTGAAATCGCCTTCAGAGCCGTGGGTGAAGGTACCGGTAAACGTCGTGATACCGACAAATATGATAATCACTATTTTCATTTAGTGTTATGGGATAAAGACGAATTAGAGATTGTTGGTGCCTATCGTTTTGCCAGTGCCAAAATGCTTCACGACACCATTGGTGAAAATGCTCTGTATAGCCAATCATTATTTGAATACCACGATGCGTTTGCCCCCTATTTTGACCAAGGACTCGAACTTGGCCGTAGCTTTGTACAACCTAAATATTGGGGCCGCCGCAGTTTAGAATATTTGTGGCAAGGTATTGGTGCGTTTTTAATTAAAAACCCGCAGTATCGTTACCTCTTTGGACCTGTTTCACTAAGCGATAGTCTACCGATCCCCGCCAAAGAAATGCTGGTGTTTTTTTACCAACACCACTTCGCCACAAAACATGTTTTAGCAACTTCATTTAATTCATATCAATTCACCGACGAACGTCAGCATCAATTGCACCAGTTATTCAATGGCGATGCCTATGCTGAGAATTTTAAAATACTCAAACGGACGCTAGCGAATATGGGTGTATCAGTACCTACGTTATTTAAGCAATATGGTGAATTGTGTGACAACAATGGCGTACAGTTCCTCGACTTCGGCATTGATCCAGAGTTTGGTGACTGTATCGATGGTTTAGTGTTAGTCGACATTCACCAATTAAAGCCAATCAAATATCAAAAGTATTTGGCAGGGCATTTACCCGAAAACAAAATTGCATCCTAACCAGATGAATCAATTTAACCTGCAAAAGCAATTGTCATTAGACGTTAAATGATTGTTACACTGATATTTATCTGATATAAATGAATAAATACGTGGAGAATCATTTATGACAACGTCTACCGATGTATCAACTGAAACGTTAGCGAATAACGCGACTAAACATATGTGCGTCGCTGACATCATGACAACCCGAGTCGTTACCATTGACATGGATGACAGGCTGACACTTGCCAAAGAAATTTTTGATAATGTCAGTTTCCATCACTTATTAGTCGTCAATACTGAAGACCATCTAAAAGGGATATTGTCTCATCGGGATTTTTTACGCGCTCTCAGTCCTAACATTGGCACCGCTGCTGAATTAATAAGAGACACCGAAACCCTGCAAAAAAGGGTTCATCAAGTCATGACTAAAAACCCATTCACCATAGCCCCTCATTGCGACATCAATGAAGCCTGTAAACTGATTTTAGATCATAATATTGGTTGTTTACCCGTTCTAGATAACAACACCATTGTCGGTATTATTACTTGGAAAGATTTATTAAACGCCTACTGTATTAGATAAATTATCAACATTCTATCTATTCGAACCTCGACTTTGCTTAGCACGAGTCAATTAAAGTCTGTCATTTCCTCCCACAAACTAAAACGTTATTAATCATAGTCATACCAATATTCTCGAATTCAATTATAAGTGTTGCTGCCATTGTTTGTATTTTAAATTATCTTTTTTAACTAAGTAAAAAACTTGCTAACAACCAACTGGATATATCAGAAATATACCTATTTTTTTGACTAAAACAGCCTACTTAATAGGCTAAATACAAATAAGTGATCTGTGTCAATTATAATTACATAACATCAACATCTTCAGTTTACCCATCTATTGCCATGTAAATTATATGTTATTATTCTTCTCTTTTTGATTGTTTTATAAAAATTCACCAATTGCACTTGAGGTCAAATATAGGCCTAACGTGTAGATAAATTATCATAAAAAAATGTAGATTTTCTATTTGCTTAAAGAGAACCAAAATATGCGATTACAAACTAGGAGCACGATATGAGCTCTTCAAATCAATCTCCGGAATTGAAACCGCTACTGTCTCCTAAGGAAATGATGAGCCAAGCGGAACAGTTTGCAACAAGCAAAATTATGAAAACCACCAACATGACAATCAGCCTAGCAATAATGGCAGGTGTATTTATTGGCTTAGCATTTTTATTTTATATTACGGTTACGACAGGAAGTACATCAACCAGTTGGGGAATCACCCGATTTGCTGGTGGTATCGCTTTCAGTATGGGACTGATTCTTATTGTATTGATGGGCGGCGAATTATTTACCAGTTCGGTGTTATCAAGTATTGCCTGGGCTAATCGACAAATTAGCTTCAAGGGAATGGTGGTCATATGGGGCAAAGTGTATGTTGGCAACTTTATTGGTGCCATTTTGTTGGTTATTTTGGTTGCCGCAGCAGGCCTTTATAAATTAGATGGCGGCCAATGGGGGTTAAATGCACTCAATATTGCCCAACATAAACTGCACCACACCTTCGTAGAAGCCTTCGCGCTTGGTATTCTGTGTAATCTATTAGTATGTTTAGCGGTTTGGTTAACATTTAGTACTCAAAATGCCGTTGGCAAAGCGTTTATGGTCATGCTGCCAGTGGCAATGTTTGTAAGTAGTGGTTTTGAACACTGCGTAGCAAACATGTTTATGGTACCGCTTGGCATTGTAATCCAATCAACTGCGCCAGAATCGTTTTGGTTACAAGTCGGAGCAACGTCAGCTCAATTTTCAGACTTAACTTTATCCCATTTTATTACCGCTAATTTAATTCCTGTAACGCTTGGGAATATCGTTGGAGGCTCGGTTCTGGTAGGCCTAGCGAATTGGTCAATCTACGTTCGCCCAGAGTTAACATCAGTTCAATCACAGTTAATTAAATCAACACAACTACCTGCATCATTAAAAGAGGTTGTGATGAAAACCAACCTTACGGCAGTTGATATTATGAATGCTGATTATTATACGCTAACAGCAGAAATGCTAACCGAACTGGCTATTGATGCATTTAACGACAGAAAAATTCATGGCGCTCCAGTGGTTGATGCCCAGGGTAAACTCGTGGGATTTTTCTCCATACATGACACCATGGTCAATTTATGGCGCCAAGATTATATTCCACCACAAGGTCAAAAAGTGATGGACTTAATGTCACGTGACGTTATTGCTGTAAACCACACCGAGTCTTTGGTTAATTTACTCGAGTTTTTATGTATTGATAAAGATCACCTGTATCCTAATACAGAAAACGATATTGCATCACAGCAGGCTTCGAATTCAGTAGAGCAAAGAGGTCAATATATTAAAAATAACAAACCGCAACATCTACCGGTTTTAAAAGAGGGTCATTTAGTCGGTGTCGTATCGAGGATGGATATTATAACCGCATTACGAACTATCTATGCCGCAAGTCTGGATCCAGTACATCATGCTCAGACTACCGAAACAGCATAACAATATTAGGGTCAAGCAATAAACTTGACCCTGTTCCTGATTAAAAGCGACTAAGAGGTACAAAGAACAGCTAATCGCATACCCTATTGGTAATCATTGCCCTTAATATAAGTATTTTGAGCCCACAAAAAAACTTCCTAGTTTACTTATTCTCTATTTAAAATGTTTATTAAAGCCAATTGCTTGCCTATTCAAACACTAATGCTTAACTCATCATTCATTCTGTTATAGAGATAAAAACATCAATAAAAAATAGACCTTTCATAGAATAACACCAATAACCTAATGCCTGTTTTGAAGTGTCGATAAAAGCCCATTTAGCAATAGCATATAAAAAAATAAATATTACTAAGCATGCCAATTAGATAGCTTGATTTAGTAAATTGTTCATATTTCTATGCTGGAAAATGTCACATAACTCTGCTTTTATTATAGGTAAGGCTCGCAGCTATCATGTGATAAGGACAGCATTATGATTAAGTTTACATACCACCTCAATCAAGACAATATTGAGTTACAAGCGAGTAATTGGTGCGGGCTAGAACGAGTCTTTATTAATGGCAAAGTCGTGTCGCGAAAATTCAATTTTGGCTTGCAAAGCATGCATGACGTTTTGCTTAATAATGGTAAAAAATGTCGTTTTCAATTAGTTGTCGATCCACAAACTGAATTAGTTTCTTGCAGGGTCTACAAACAAAATCAATTGGTCACCATTTTAAAACAAGGTAAAAAACAGCTACAAAAAAGCCAGTTTCTCATTGAAACCAGCTTTGTCATTATATGTGTAGGTATGTTGAGTTTGTATTGGCTAGGTTAGCCTAGCCCACTATAAATCATTAGCTTATGGTGAAATCAAGTCTCACCATCGACTTTGCTTCTGTTGGCTTACCATCAACAAACTTAGGCGCATAACGCCATTGGCTAAGCGCTTCTATCGATTCTTTTTCAAATTGGCTACCACCTTGTGAATCGATTATTTCAGGCGATTTAACAAATCCATTCTCATCAACTGTGAATTCAATTTGCACCCAACCACTTTTGCGATGTTTTGCATATGAACTTGGATAATCAGGTGCTTTTCTATATAACGGGGTTTGTTCTTGCTGATCATCCCATGGCGTCATTTTGCCTATTGCTACACAATGTTCTGTGGCTTTATCAGCTTGGTCTTGTTGTGCATAAATGTTAACTAATAAAGCATGTGCACGTAACTCATATGGGTGGCTATAAGGTAATGCCTGGTATTGTTTAATAACTTCAAGTAATAAAGGAGCAGCATCAGGTTTATTCATAGCTGAATAGAGTACGGCTACAAGATAGGTTGAATTAACCCTTTTAATTGAATTTTCCGGTAGTTTCTCAACATAGATATCGTTGGCATCAATGAGGAAATCTCTCACTTTAGGCGTATAAAACTCAGTGCCCGATAAACGATGAAAGGCGACGAGTTTAACTTCGGCCACCGTTAATGCATTATCGGCTTTTTCAGCAATGTCGATAGCTTCAAACAAAAGCTTTTTTGCAAATTTATCATCGGTAGTGGCTTGAGCTAACCCTAATAATGGATCAATCAAAGTAATATCATTTTCAGCAACATTATTGCGATATCCACTCAACGCTGAATCAAACAATGAAAGTGCCTGCATTGTTTCGGCATCTTTAATTATTCGTCCATTGTTATTTCTTTTTGACTCATCTATTAACGCATTAGCCCAATTCATCGCTAACTTGGCACTATCAAAGCTGTCTTGACCAAATTTAATTTGACCTAACTCATAGGCTTGCTGCGCATAGTTAATAATATCTTGGTTGTTATTACTTTCAAGAGAAGCATTGTACTGCTGGTAAGCTTGAGCAAAACCATCTATATCGCTGGGTTCAGCATAAGCAAATTGACCCACAAACGCTGCTGCTATTGATAAGCGTAAAAGTGTTTTCATACAATTAAAGTCCTTTTTATTTTATCCTTGCCCCTTCTCAGGCTATATAGAATACTGGTCGAATATAAGTTGCACAATGCGAGTCTCAGTTTAAATCATTTTTATGATCGACATCAACTTAATGATTTTTATTGTAAATAATATGTTGCGTAATAATCATCAAAGCCCAAACTGGATATACAGCTTGTGATATTGCTAACTGGCGATACAACAATAACAATTATTACCACAAATTACAGGAGCCAAGATGTCAGCCATCGTAAAATTGCTCCAGGCCATGCTGAGCAGTTTCAAAGACCTTATTCCCATTATTTTAGTTGTCAGTTTTTTTGAGATTTTTGTATTACATCAAGCGCCAGCCGAACTTGGCTCAATTCTGGTAGGCGTAATCTTTATTGTATTAGGGCTAACCTTTTTTGTATTCGGTTTGGAAATGGGTTTATTTCCTATTGGCGGATCACTTGCGGAAGCATTAGCACGAAAAGGCAGTGTATTTTGGTTAGTTATTTTCTCTTTTTCGTTAGGTTTTGGCACCACATTAGCAGAACCAGCCCTTACTGCCGTGGCGAATGAAGCTGCTCAAGTTGCCGCAAATGCCGGTGCGATAGAGTCAAACAAACAAGCCATGAGTTCCTATGCAATGGGCTTACGATTAACCGTTGCCATTTCGGTGGGTCTGGCCATTTTAGTCGGCGTGATCCGTATTCTTAAGGGATGGCCAATCCATTACCTCATTATTGGTGGTTATGTGTTGGTGATGATCCTCACCAGCTTTGCTCCGGCCAACATTATAGGTATTGCTTATGATTCTGGCGGCGTCACCACATCGACCATTACGGTACCATTAGTCACCGCACTTGGCGTTGGTCTAGCAAGTGTCATTAAAGGCCGTAATCCCATGGTTGATGGCTTTGGCTTAATAGCATTCGCCAGTCTTAGCCCAATGATTTTTGTATTACTGTACGGCATGGTGTTTCTTAAATGATTGAGATAACCAACAAAACGAGGAATACGTTTGCTTAATGAACTGATGAGCACCCTATTACTGACCGCTCGAGATGTCATTCCTATCGCTATAATTCTGTTTGGCTTTCAGCTAGGCGTACTTAAACGCCCTATTAACCAGTGGCGTAAAGTATTACTCGGATTTATTTATGTGATTATCGGCCTCACCTTTTTTCTCGTGGGTTTACAAATGGCACTATTCCCTATCGGTGAGAGCATGGCCAATCAACTGACCACCAGCGAGTTTTTACACCCTGATGGCGGCAACGAACCGTATATTTGGCAAGACTATTTCTGGGTTTATGTGTTTGCCGCCGCTATCGGTTTTAGTACCACCATTGCAGAACCGTCATTAATTGCAGTAGCAATCAAAGCCAACCAAGTATCGGGTGGCACTATTGGTATCCAAGGCTTACGAATGTCAGTGGCGTTTGGCGTAGCGATTGGTATTACTTTAGGCTGTTTTCGTATTGTGGTTGGGGATCCCATTCACTATTACATTATGGCGGGCTATGTGGTGGTGGTTATTCAAACCTTTTACGCCCCAAAAATGATTGTCCCTTTAGCATATGACTCTGGTGGGGTAACCACATCAACGGTAACCGTGCCATTAGTTGCGGCATTAGGACTTGGACTCGCCACCAATGTTGAAGGCCGTAATCCGTTAATTGATGGCTTTGGGCTAATTGCCTTTGCCAGTTTATTTCCGATGATCACTGTGATGGGTTATGCCCAAATAGTTGACTATTTATCCAAACGAAAAACCATTAAGGAGTAACCTATGCGCTTTAAACTAATTGTCGCCTTTGTCGATGATGACTGTACTGACAAGGTACTCGATGCAGCGCGTATTGCAGGCGCAACAGGCGCGACAGTCATAAACCATGCTCGCGGTGAAGGATTAGAAAAAAAGACCACCTTTATGGGATTAACCTTAGAGGTACAACGTGATGTGATTTTATGGTTAGTAGAAGAGCACATGAGCCGTCACATTTTAGAAACCATTTCTCACGTAGGCGAATTTGACACTAACTCAGGCAAAGGTATTGCGATTCAAATTGATGTTGAAGATGCTGTTGGTGTGGCCCATCAAGTTCAAAAATTGAGTAAAGACATTGAGGATCAAATATGAATAGCAAAACCCCTATTCGTAATCGTGACGTAATGAATAACCATTTCGTCATGGTTGACGGCATGCGCACTGTGGCAGAAGCGATCCAGGAAGCCATTAGTCATAATGTGAATATACTAGTAGTGAATAAACGCAATGAGAATGATGAATACGGCATGGTACTCATGAGCGATATCGCCCGCAAAGTGCTAGCCAAAAATAAATCACCTGAACGTACCAATATTTACGAAATAATGATTAAGCCAGTGCTTTCCGTGCCTATAGATATGGACGTACGCTACACGGCACGACTTTTTGAACGCTTTAATATTAATAAGGCGCCTGTGATTGAAGCGGGTGAGATTTTAGGGTTTGTCACTTATGACAATATTGTGCTTAAAGGCATGATAGCCAAGTCATAATATGCATTTAGCATTATATGCCCCTGTCGTTATTCGAGCTGGCGAATAATAAAGTCAATCAAGGTTCGTGTTTTTAACGGCAGGTTTTTGTCTTTATACAATAAGTGTATTGGCATTGCTTCTGGAGGTGTTAATACACTGAGATTTGTTAATAATCCTGCTTTAATGGCCTCATTCACCACAATCTGTGGCTGTAAAATAATACCCAATCCATCAATCGCTGCTTGGGTTAATACCAAGCCACTATTGGACAACAATCTAAAGCTGCGTTTACCAAACAACTGGCTGTGAGCAACCGATAATGACGCACTTTTAGAATAGCTAAAGCCTAAACAATCATGATGAGGTAAATCGTCAATTGACTCTATTGGCGGGTGTTGAGCTAAATAGTGAGGCGAAGCACAAAATATCATTTCATAATTCATGATATGTCTGCCAATTAGCGCAGAGTCATCAAGATTGCCAATCCTTACCACTACATCAACATGATCCACTATGGGATCGATGAGATTATTATCAAGTCGCAATTCCACATCAATTTGCGGATACTGCAGTAAAAATTGATTCACTATCGGTGCCAGCACAATATTGCCAAAACTCACTGGCGCATTAATTCTAATGGTGCCTTTTGGCGTCGAACTCATCGACTGCAGCGTGTTTTCAGCTTGCTCAATGGCCATCAAAATTGGCTGGCATTCTTGGTAATAAACGAGGCCCGATTCCGTTAATTCTTGTTGACGAGTAGTACGGTTAATCAACTTAACCCCTAGGTAAGACTCTAACTGATTAATGTGCTTACTCACCATAGTTCGGCTGATGTTAAACCGATGAGCTGCTGCGACATAGTTGCCCTGCTCGGCCACATGACTAAACACTTTCATCGCGGTTAATTTATCCACCAAACATCCTTAATGCATTATCAATTCAGTGTTAATTATAAACCTATGGTGTTTTCTGTAAACACCATTAAACTATTTAGGGACACGCTTAAGTGGTTTACGATGACGTGATATTAATTAGGAGTCGTTATGAACAACAAACTGGATCAACAAGGCGTGTTTATCACTGCCGAAATTCACATTAAAGATGAGGTGCCATTGGCACAAGGCATCGCAGCTGTCCGTCAATTCTGTGTGGATATGAATAGCGAACCAGGTTGTTCACTTGCAATGGCTCTGCAAAATAAAACCAATCCTAAGCAATTTGTGTTTTGGGAACGTTATGATGACCAATCGGCGTTTGAAGCCCACTTTGCAGCCGATCATACTCAAGCGTTTATCAAATCGGCATTAACCGATCTAAAGCAAGCGTTTGACTATCAACTATTAACCACAGAGGGATAATGAATGTCTGGATCGATTAAATGGGCAATATTAGGCACCAGTTTTATCTCTGGGGTAATGGCTGATGCGATTAAAGCACAAGGTCAAAGTACAATTTATGGTGTTGCCGGACGCAACACCATAACATTGGCAGAGTTTGCCACTCAGTATCAAATTCCACATCAATTTACGGATTTTGATGCGTTAATCAACAGCCCTGAAGTCGATGTTATCTACATTGCTCTGCCAAATCACTTACATCATGAATACATAATCAAAGCGGCTAATGCTGGCAAAGCGATTTTATGTGAAAAATCATTGTCTGTAGATATGCCAAAAACCATCGAAAGCCTTGATGCTGTATCGCAAAACAAGGTGTTTTTCCTTGAAGGCTTAATGTATTTAGCTCACCCATTAATGCAACAGCTAAGCAAAACATTAGCCACTGGTGTGATAGGTGAAGTAAAAAGTATCCGCGGCCAATATTGCGCAGCCATAAGCCAGTTTGTGAATCCCGCCAGCCTTGGGGCGTTATTTAACTTAGGTTGCTACCCAGCATCATTAATGCAATTAGTCATGCAGCAACAATTTGGTACCGAGCAAAGCCAACACTATCAAATTGAAGCAATCGGAAGACGCGGCCAAGACGGTAATATTTGCGAATCAACCGCCATTGTCAGTTATAACAACGGCGTGCAATGTCATCTGCATACCGCTGAAGACTATGGTCTGCACGCAGGCTTTACTATTTTAGGCAGCTTAGGAAGTATTGAGTTCACTTCAAATCCTTGGTTACCAGAATCTCAGGGTAATCAATTTACGGTGAGATTATATGAGCAACAAGCTGAAGTAGTGAATGTTGAAACTAAAGGCAATGGGTTTTACTATCAAGTAGAAGCTGTGCTTAACGCATTAGAAACCAAGCAATACACAGTACCTAGACCTTTGGTACAGCTCAGTGACTCTGTTGATATTATGCAAATGTTAACCACATGGCATAAAGCCGCATTAGAAAGCTGCGCTGCGAACCACACCACTGAACGCTAAACATTCGTTTACTCGCTGTTGCTGAATGTTAGATAATTCAGTAACAGCAACGTAAGCGTACTCGCTGTGTTCATCGCTTAAACGTATTGTCGCTGCTTGGGGTAACGCACAGCGAAAGATAAAAGCTTGCGATTGATACGCACTGTGAAAATACACCCCAGACAGATATTGCACGTCAACCTCACAGCCCAACTCTTCAAAACATTCACGTTGTAATGCCTGATGAATCGTTTCATTAGGGTCAAGTCCACCACCCGGTAAACCCCAATGTTTGTCACCATAAGTGGCTTTTAACAACAGCACTTTCCCATCGTCATTAGTAATTACCGCATGAGAACTGAGTCTAAATAAATCATTAAAAGCCATGATGGTTTTCCTATTATAAAGTGAAGCGACCGACAAACTTATTGCTCACAACCTAACGTTGAAAATGATAATGGCTTAACTGAATACCGTGAAGGATTAATTTAAGATACTGAAATATAGCGAGTTAACTAATTAGCAAAGAGGCTAAGGGAACTTGCTGACTACTGAAAAGTAGCTAGCTAACAATCACATCAAACAGCGCGTTTTCTCGAACTGTCATTGACATAATAAAGAGTCACATCTCACGAGTTCGGGCTTGTTCAACACTTGGGATAAGGACGCGGCTTCGCGCGGCCTATCCTTAGTTATGAGTATTCAACCACCCAACTCACAACCCATAAGATCATTATTCCAGAACTTACCAATGCTTGCTTTCTTTTTGTTAGCACAAGCTTATCAAAGTCAGAAGAGCATAGGTTTGGTGTAATAATTCTTTCATCACCAAATATAAAATATGCCCCCATCCAAATTAATAAAATAACGCCTAGTGCCATCCAAACCCAGCCAAAAGTGATGTAAAAAGGCGAAATAATATAGGCGGTCAATTGTAAAAAGAAACGGGGTGATTTTAACGTTCTAGCTTTTGCACCATGTTTATTTGCATAGTCCACAAAGGAAATAGCAGAACCTTCATCTAATATCGTTTTTGATATATTCCAATTCCTGCCGTGATTATTGGCAGAAGAAATATTAAAAACTCAATCATCCCTAATACTCATAACGCCCCCTAATAAGTGAACCAAGTACTGGCGGGCGATTTGCTCAGAAAATGGCATGAAAGCCTTAAAAAAATCTTAATTCAGAGACTTGTTAACTTACGTCACGCCATATCAATCACTGGTTTAGCGACAGTGACACCGATAATGAGTAACATCAAAAAAGGGACTGCATGGCACAAAATCATCGGATACTTGCCAACAGAATCCTTCGTTGGGATAAAAAAATAGGGATCAACTTTAAGTAAACATTTATAGAAAGGCATCAATATGGGCTTAAACCAACTATGAAAGTAATACCCACTTACAGCCACTATCTGTACTTCAACAAGTAATAAGAATATATCAAGCCCAACAGCGTCAACAAACAAAGCTAAAGACACTAACTCTGGGTTAAGTAGCAATACACAGACAACCGATATTGTCGCGGTCTCCCACATCCACTTTTTGATGTTCATAAATCTTCCATGATTAAGTAAGTTATTATTGGAATAAACATTAACTGACTTTCAGTAGTCATTCAATTGAAAGCGCTGTTTTCCTTGATTATATTTATTGAATCGGGTTTTGGAGAGTTTGATGAACTGTTGCAGACGGTTACGGAGGGAAAGATAGCGACAAAGACTCTTAGAGTCTATTAACTCAGACTATGCCTTAACTTTTTGATGTTATGTACCAAGCAAATAAACAATACCACCCATTTTATGGTGACCTGCACTCGCACATAAGCTTGGCCGCTGTGTCTATTTCATGCTGAAGAACAAAACGCTGTTTGATGAACAACAATTCTTGAAAGGATAAGTCGCGCAATAAGGTGAGCTGAACGTCTAACTAGATACTCTTAAAAAGAGAAGCGAGCATGACCGTGAATGATGTGGCTAATGAAGCAATGACTTCTTTCCATCATCACTATGCCAAATGCTATTTAAGCTACATTGCCTGCTGTTGATTTTACAAAGAATAACACCTTATTGGTGCGCATTAATAAATGCAATCAACAAAGTCGTTTACACCTTAAATGAGCCTAAAACTAACTGTGTACAAAGCACCTCTGACTTGAATAGTGCCATCTTAGGGTTAACCGATAAATGTCTCGGCTTTGCCTCCTGAGTCGCTCTACCTCCTAAATCCATTTAGTCGTAGTGCCCCTGACATTTCAAAGGAATGAAAAGCGTCAGGTAGCATTCTTTATTTTAAAGTAAATCGCACTAAGAGAGCCTCTATGTGTGTTTGCCCACTTTTATTTCTAAGAGCTCGATAATTTGACTGCTAAAAAATTTAGTGGGGTCAGGGTAAACTTTTATAAAAAGTAAATTTAAACACTGGCTTTTTAAAACGTTTATGTCCAAAAAAGAGTTAGTTCCTGTAACCTATAAATGGATAAATTCAACTCTGAATTTGAGGTCGTTGAAGGCTCTTTATACAAGAATGCGTGATGCTCACATGGCCTTTCTCGCACATCCATGTGCTACAAGGCATTCAGGCATCCTGCCTATCAGATGTGAGCTTAGCTTTCGCGGTACAGGTCGTTCTTTGGCGTCCTGCCATCACGACATTCGTGAATCCATTCACATCAGATGTACCATCGGAAGCGTTAGCATTTTCACTCTTTATTAATAAGATGGGCCGAAGCAGCATACAATTTAAGTTAAAATCTGGATTAATTTCCGTCGCGACCTTTTCGCTCTTTGAAAATGTTGCCGGAACGGCAGGGGTGATCCAAGAGGGGATTGCTGTTGATCCCCTTTTGGCCCGTGCAGGGTGGAACCTTGCGATGTTAATTCAAACGGAGTTTGAAAAAACTGGTGTGGGTGAAGCGCCACGACATGAGTGGCCGCAGGCCATAGCGGTAACGCACTATTTATATAACACTATTCCTCTTTAGCACTATGCGTAAATAACACCGCGGCGTATTAACCATTTTTCAATTTCGACGGCAAACAGAATAAGTGAAGATATAAACATACAGACAGCAAGATCGGCCATTGGTAAAGGCTGGGTATGGAAAATAGTGTTCAATACAGGTGTATAAATCACCACCATCTGTAACAACAACGTCAGCAGAAATGCCCCTAACATGGGTAAATTACTGAATAAACCAGTACGCAATAATGAAGTACTATTGCTGCGAACCGCCAGTGCATGAAACAACTGCGATACGGTTAATACGGTAAACACCATCGTTTGCCAGTAAACTAGATCACGAGAAATAGCCCAAGCCATAGTAGCAATGGATATTCCACCAATAAATAACCCCACCCAGATAATATGCTGCCACATACCATGAGAAAAAATACTTTCCTTTGGAGGCGTTGGCGCACGATTCATTATATTCGGTTCGGCTGGCTCGGTCGTTAATGCAAGGCCCGGCAAGCCATCAGTTACTAAGTTAATCCACAGGATATGAATCGGCAATAAAGGAATAGGCAACCCGAAAAAAGGTGCTAGAAACAAGGTTAATATTTCACCAAAATTGGAACTCAATGTATATTTGATAAATTTGCGAATATTATCGAAGGTGCGCCGTCCCGACCGTATCGCTCGAACGATCGAGGAAAAATCATCATCCAGCAATACCATATCAGAAGCTTCGCGGGCCACATCGGTTCCCTTCAGCCCCATGGCCACGCCAATACTCGCACGCTTCAATGCGGGTGCATCGTTGACGCCATCGCCGGTCATAGCGACAAATTCACCTTTTTCCTGCAACGCTTTGACAATACGTAATTTTTGTTCAGGTGTCACCCTTGCGTACACCCGTATCGTGTCAACTAGGCGGGAGAATTCTTCATCCGGTATTTTAGCAAGCTGATCACCACTTAGCATCGCACTATCGTCATCAATAATACCCAAACGTTGTGCTATCGCAAACGCGGTACCAGGGTGATCTCCAGTAATCATTACTGGAATAATGCTCGCTGTAAGGCAATCATTCACAGCCTTAGGTACTTCCGGCCGCGGCGGATCAATCAGCGCCACCAGCCCCAAAAAAGTGAGTTCTCGTTCTACAACGTCTGCTTCTAGTGGATCTGGCAAGCGATTAAATTCACGCTTTGCAAATGCCAGAACACGATAACCTTTACTCGCTAACTGTGTTGCCTCTGCCAACACAGTCGCTACTTCAAACGCTGTAGCGCCATCATTATTTAATCCTTGAATACATTGTTGTAGTACTTTTTCTGGCGCGCCTTTGATGTACGCAGTCACAACATCGGATGTTTGATGCAAGGTTGTCATCTGTTTTCGTTGGCTATCAAATGCAATAACAGCTATACGTGGCTTTGCTTGCTCAAGGATAGACTTGTCAAAACCGGCCATGTGAGCGGCTTCGAACAATGCCAGCTCGGTCGGTTCACCAGCAGGTTTGCCATCTTTAACCATGATGTCATTGTTTAGTGCCATGGCTTGGCCCAGTTCGGTCCATGGAATACTTGCTTCTGACTCAGGCATTGCTTTTCGCAGTTCACCAGCGGCGTAAAATAACTCAGCAGTCATGAGGTTTTGTGTCAGAGTGCCGGTCTTGTCAGTACAGATATAAGTAACTGAACCTAGGGTTTCCACCGCGGGTAAGTTACGCACTAGCGCATTATGTCGAATCAGCTTACGCGCCCCTAGGGCTAGTGAAATGGTCACCACCGCCGGAAGTGCTTCCGGTATCGCTGCAACTCCCAGGCTTACAGAGGTTAAAAACATCAGTAATATTGGTTGTCCTTGCAGCAAGCCTACAACAAACACCATTATACATATTGCCAACACAGCCAAAGCAAGATAACGGCCAAAACGAGACAATCGCGTTTGCAAGGGTGTTTTTACATTCGTTTCATCTTGCAGCAACCCAGCAATCTGGCCTATTTCGGTTTCCATACCACTGGCAACCACGACCCCTTTGCCTCGTCCACGCGTAATCATACTGCTCTTAAAGACTAGATTTAAACGGTCTCCAATGGCCAACTCAGTATTAACTAACGGTTCTGTTTGCTTTTCTATTGCACTCGATTCACCAGTCAGTGCTGATTCATCAACCTGTAGATCTTCCTCTTCTAGTAAACGCAAATCAGCAGGCACAATATTTCCTGCTTCCAGCATGACAATATCACCCGGTACTAGCTCTATTGTGTCAATGGTTACTTCATTAGTATCACGCAATACATGTGCATCTGGCGCTGCCATTTTTCGCAGTGCCGCCACAGCTCGTTCAGCCCTATACTCTTGTCCGGTGCCAATAATTGCATTTAGTAATACAATTACCAGAATAGCAATAGTATCTTGTAGCTCACCTAAAAACCCCGAAATCACTGCCGCGACCAACAGCACAATAATCATGAAATCAGAAAATTGCCCGAGTAAAATGAACAGCAACGAACGTCGTTTTTTTTGGATAATCGCATTATGCCCATATTCAATTAGGCGTTTTTTTGCCTGTTCTATGGTCAGGCCCGTTAACGATGAGTCAAGCCGCTGTAGAACATCTGCAGATTGTAAACTGTGCCATTTGGGTGATGACATTTTAGTTTCCAACAAAGAAGTAAATAATCGAAGCGGTTAATACAGCAACTAGCAATGCCTGTATACCACTGCGTAACCACGTCACCCCTGATATCCGGCCAAGAAAAACACCTAATAAAAAAGTGAGTAGCAATGCCACAAAGACGGCAGAATAAAGAGGTGAAAGAGGAAGATTAACGCCTGCCATGGCCAGCCAGAGTGGCGACAAGATTAACAATGAAATGACCAGCGGTGCTAGGCCATTAACCAATGCTACCAACAAGGGAACCCAGCGCGAGGCGACACCATGCGCACTATTATGGAGATCACTAATCATTGCCCTCTCCAGTTCTCCCAGGGCATATTTTCGCTCCGCAGATTCACTGATGTAAGCACTGCTAATACCACTCATGCTCAGTGCAATCGCTGCTCCGAGACAGACACCAATAACCATGGATAAATCGGCAGGTTTACTGACAATAAAACCCATTATCAACCCGAGCATGGTAAGTGCACCATCAAAGCCATTTACAACAAAATAACGACGTACAATTCCCCGTGAGTTGGTTATATCGAGTAAAAATCTGGCCTGCTTTAACGGACTCATAATATGTTAACCAGCAACCGTTTCATTATTAACTTCAACCTCATCAATACTGTGAAGAGATCCTCCCATATTGGCAATGACAGATTGAATGGCATTAAAATCAATTGCACTACCAGCCAATTCTATTTGCACCGTTTCAGTGTTTTCATCCATTTCAAGAACAATCAATTTAACTCGATAATCGACACCAGCTTCGGCGATAGCTTGAGAAAACTCAAGTGCATTAGGTTGATGAGGTTTAAGTACATCCAGAACAACCCTTTTGACATTAACCATAATAAATAGTCCTATAAATTTTAGTCTTATTGATTATATTTTAACCCCTCATGAATAATTTGTCGTGAGGTGTCTATGGTTTTTAGTTAACTTGGAAACCTAACGCTTTTGTCAACGTTTCAAATCATACTGACTAATATGTACCCATTTATCTAGCATTGCTAGGATAATGAATATAGGTTTTGTCAGCGTGGATGACGCTAGATTTGTATGATGATTTTTAGATCTAAAAAGATAGATTTAACACGGAATAGTTTTTCTAAACTTAGGGTATGTTGATCTTAGCGGCTTGAATTTTGTTCTAGATAAAAACGTTTTAATCGAGGCGAGTGGATTGCGGCCTAGCAATCTAAGAACTTTTACTCAACAAAGAGTGAAGAGTAAACAGCTGTTGGCTTCCTCTTAGTCTGGTGTAGACGAAGCGTCACAACCTAAGTGAACGCTGGCCATAATATTATTGACTAAACTGATTCACTTTATTCAGCAAACGCATAAATTCAACTTGTTCACTGTCGGTTAATGCCGTTAAAAAGTGTTGATTAACCCACTCTGCTTCGTGAATTAAATCTTGTTCGAGCGCTTTACCATTGTCGGTTAAAAAGATTTGAAATGAGCGACGATTGTCCGCTTCTTGATGACGAGTAATAAACCCCTGAACCTGTAGATTATCGAGCAGCCGCGTCATGGTGTAATTGGCTACGTCGCAACGTTTAGATAGCTCAGTTTGACTAATGCCCTCTTCTTGCCATAACGTAAATAGCACAGGCCAAATTTTACTGTCTAACTCATAGCGCTTTAAACGAGTATCGAGTTCTTGCTGCAAGGCAATATTTAAATGGGAAATCAAATAACTTAAACTTTCAAAACGTTCCAAATGATATCTCCTGCATCGTCAGCCGTGTCATTATCTCTCAATGTACAGACCTTACCGGCTTTTAAGTAAGCCACAATATCCATACTTAGGTAAAACACACCTGAACACGGATTAGATTACCATCTCTATACGTTAATAGAAGCTATTTTAAGAGTCAAAAGATACATACTCGTTTATGTAGCGGTAATAACAGGCTCGATTTAATTGTCCCACCAAGCCCCGCACTAAAGGTGCGTATATGCCATTGTCTGTAATGATAATATCTGCGACATTAATAGCAGAAAGTTGAGTACCTATACTGCTGGTAAATATCAGCTCATCATTTGAATGAGTATCCGAAGGCGAAGCTTGATAATCCACTAACAATAATGGATATGCCTCAACGGTGACTTTGACTTTTTCGACTGGCGTAATTAAGAAATACTCGTCATCAATACAATGCAAAATACTACTGAACAAGGCCGAAAATTTTGCAGGCAACGGACTGTCTAGATACAGCCAATCGCCATTGGCTTGTATATGAAACAGCACATCATCACTGCACAGCGCCACACCATCAGGTTGAGTAAATGTACTTAATGCTGCTGTTTCATCTGTCATTATGCTTATCCTTATGCCAGTAACTTAAGCAACGCCTCTATCGGATGTTGGGGTTTAAAGCCGGAAAAACGTTTCACCTGGCTTCGACATGAATAGCCCGAAACCAATATTTGACTCTGTTCAGTCATTTTTTCAATACTTGACTGCCAAGACATTTCAAATAATTGCTTTGAACGTTCAAGGTTTTCTAGTTCATGGCCATAAGTGCCCGCCATGCCGCAACAGCCTAAATTGACACTGTTTAACTTAGCCCCAAAATGACTAAAAATCGCTTTCCACTCATTTGCAGTATTTGGTTTTGCTGTTGATTCTGTGCAGTGACTAAACCAAGTGTATTGCGGCGCATCATCTGATAATGCAGAGGCTTCATTTCGACTCGCGACAACATCAGTTAGCCATTCATTGGCCAACAGCACCTCAAATGGACCACGGCGTTGGCCTAGGGCTTCTTTATACTCATCGCGATAACATAATACTAAAGCAGGATCGATTCCCACCATTGGCATACCAAGGGCATGCACTCGGTTTAAGAAGTCAGCACTGTTTTGCGCAGTTTTAGCAAATTTGTCTAAGAAGCCTTTAATGTGAGTCGGTTTACCATTGGGTTTAAATGGCAATAATACCGGCTTAAGGCCAAGCTTTTCGATTAATTGAATAAACCGATAAACCAAATCGGCATCATAAAAACTGTTAAACGGATCTTGTACTACCAACACATATTGACTGCGCTGCGCTTTTGGGATGGCAGACAAACAATCCAAATCATAGCCTCGACTCGAATGACCGTCTAAACGCTGTTTTAGCGTAGGCACGGATAACTTCGGCGCATCGACATAACCAATGGCTTTTTTAATCACCCATTTACTCAGCGGATTTTGCGAAGCTATATTAGTTAATTTTGGCATAGCTGCCATCAGCGGTAATGTGTCTTCAATACCAGCAACTAAATAATCTTTGGCTGGGCGTAAGTAGCGTTTGTAATAAATATTAAAGAACTGTGCTCTAAACTTTGGCACATCAACTTTAACCGGACATTGCCCCGAACAGGCTTTACAGGCTAAACAGCCTTTAAGCGACTCCATGACTTCATGGGAGTAGTCATAGTCCCGTTGGTTGTTGATGGTATTTTGAATTCGTTGCATCAAGCCCAATGATTTAGACTTCGCTAGTGCATCAAGATCAACGCCTTCTGCTTCAAGTAAACGCAACCATTCACGCATTAATCCAGCACGGCCTTTGGGTGACTGAACTCTATCTCCTGTGACTTTAAACGACGGACACATAGGAGAATAACTGCTGTAATTAAAACACAGCCCATTACCGTTACAGTTCATCACATCAGGAAAAGCTTCACGGGTTTGCACCGGAATTTGTCTGTCAAAACTGCCACGTTTTGCACTGTCGACATTAAACATCAATGGACCAGATTGAGGCGGAGCGACTAATTTACCTGGATTTAAACGATTATCAGGGTCAAACAAGCCTTTAATCTGTTCAAGCACACCATAAAGTTCGTCACCAAATACCGCTGGACCATATTCACCACGCACACCTTTACCATGCTCGCCCCACATTAAACCGCCATACTTAAGTGTTAATGCTGCCACTTGGTCAGATATCACTTTAAGTAATTGCTCATCGGCGACATCACACATATCTAATGCTGGGCGAACATGTAATACACCAGCATCAACATGACCAAACATACCGTATTGTAAATTATGGCTATCGAGTAACGCACGAAACTCCATAATATAGTCGGCTAAGTTTTCTGGTGGCACGGCGGTATCTTCGGCAAATGCTAGCGGTTTACGATTACCTTTGGTGGCACCTAATAAGCCCACCGCTTTTTTACGCATCGCATAAATACTGTCGATATCACTTCTTTCACTAATAATTTGAAAACCAACTAAACCGAACTGCTGTTGGTTCAGTTGTCCTGTCAGCATCTCTTCTAACAGTGCGAGTTTCTGTTTTACGACATCGTCTTCACCGGCAAACTCAACCATATTAAGACCTTCGATGATCTTATTGGGCACGGCTTTAATTTGATCGGCAACTGAGTGCCAAATAATGTCTTCGCGGGCAAGGTTAAGCACTTTAGAGTCAACGGTTTCAACTACGGTAGCATTGGCTTGTACTAATGAGGGTGCATGACGTAATGCTGATTCAAACGAGTCGTACTTAATATTCACCATCATGCGAGTTTTTGGTAACGGAGTAAGATTTAGCTTAGTTTCGGTAATGACCGCAAGCGTACCTTCTGAGCCCGTTAAAATACGCGATAAATCAAACTGGCTTAAATCATCATTCCACACATGCTTTAAATCATAGCCAGTTAGAAAACGATTCAACTTTGGAAAACGCTCAATAATAGTGTCGCGTTTTTGCAAACATACTGCTGCCACCTTGCTAGCAATGGTATTACCAAGCTGATTATCACCGAAAGGTTGTTGGTCAACGTTGTCATGAGCTATTGGTGTTGTGGTCAGTACACTACCGTCAATGAGTACACTGGTGATCCCTAACACGTGATCAGACGTTTTGCCGTAAACTAATGAACCAGCACCAGATGCATCGGTATTAACCATACCGCCAATGGTCGCGCGGTTTGAAGTAGATAAATCAGGACTAAAGAAAAAACCATGAGGACGCAATGCATCATTTAATGCATCTTTAATCACCCCAGCCTGTACCCTTGCCCAGCCCTCTTTGGCGTTGATCTCAAGTACTTGGTTCATGTGCCGCGACACATCGAGGATCAGTCCATGAGTCAATGACTGGCCATTAGTGCCTGTTCCGCCGCCGCGAGCACTAAAGGTGACTTGTTTGTATTTGGGCTGCGCCGCTAGTGATAACACCAACTCAACATCTTGTTGATGTCGTGGATAAATAACCGCTTGCGGTAGGAATTGATATACCGAATTATCGGTTGCCTGAATAAGCCGCGCACTGTAACGCTTGTCTATTTCACCTTCAAATTCGCTTTGTTCTAGCGCGTCAAGATACTCTAGATAGATAGGTTCTAATGTTTGTTTATGTGATAGCAAAGGTAACATAGAGGACTTATTAATTATTGGTATATTAAGATCATTATAAACAAAAAAAAGCCGCTAAAAAGCGGCTTTTCTAACATTTTGATAAAATTCAACTTAAAAATTACATTAAATTGCAATTATTATGCTTGATTATGCATTCTGTTCAGCTAAATATAACCAAGTGTCGATGACTGTATCAGGGTTAAGTGAAACAGAATCAATACCTTGCTCAACTAACCATGCAGCAAAGTCAGAATGGTCTGATGGACCTTGACCACAAATACCCACATAGGCACCTTTGGCTTTAGCTGCTTTAATGGCCATGGCTAATAATATTTTAACCGCATCATCACGCTCATCAAATAAATGGCTGATAACTCCAGAGTCACGATCAAGCCCTAACGTTAGCTGAGTTAAGTCATTTGAGCCGATAGAGAAACCATCAAAATACTCAAGGAACTGATCTGCTAGCAAGGCATTCGATGGGACTTCGCACATCATAATCACACGCAAGCCATCTTTACCGCGCTCTAAGCCTTGCTCTTTCAGTAATTCGATTACTTTAGATGCTTCGCTTACCGTACGTACAAATGGGATCATAACTTCAACGTTGGTTAAGCCCATTTGGCTACGAACACGTTTAATCGCTTCACATTCAAGCGCGAAACAATCGCGGAATGATTCAGAAATATAACGGCTGGCACCACGGAAGCCCAACATTGGGTTTTCTTCATCTGGCTCGTAACGATCACCACCGACTAAGTTTGCGTATTCGTTAGACTTAAAGTCAGACATACGTACGATAACTTTTTTCGGATAAAACGCTGAAGCAATAGTCGCAATACCTTCAACTAGACGTGCTATATAAAACTCAACAGGAGAATCATAACCAGATATCATTTCGTTGATTTCAGCTTGTAACTCGGCAGTTTGACCGTCGAAATCAAGCAAGGCTTTAGGGTGAATACCAATCATACGGTTAATGATGAACTCTAAACGCGCTAAACCGACACCTTCGTTAGGTAAACGGGCAAAGTCGAATGCACGATCAGGATTACCGACGTTCATCATAATCTTCATTGGCAAAGGAGGTAATGTATCTACGCGGTTTGTGACAACGTCGAACTCTTGTTTACCCGCATAAATCAAACCAGTATCACCTTCAGCACAAGATACTGTGACAATATCGCCCGTTTTAATACGGTCAGTAACATCACCACAACCTACAACTGCAGGTACGCCTAATTCACGTGCAATAATTGCTGCATGACAAGTACGTCCGCCACGGTTAGTCACAATCGCACTCGCGCGTTTCATGATAGGTTCCCAATCTGGGTCTGTCATGTCGGTAACTAACACGTCACCAGGCTCAATTTGATCCATCTGGTCAATCGAAGTTAATACCTTCGCAACACCAGCACCAATCTTATGACCAATAGCGCGGCCTTCACAGACAACGTCACCTTTAGTTTTTAAATGGTAACGTTCAATTAACTGCACATCTTCACGACTGCGAACGGTTTCAGGACGAGCTTGAACAATATAAAGTTTGCCATCGTTTCCATCTTTAGCCCATTCGATATCCATCGCACGGCCATAATGCTTTTCAATAATCACAGCTTGCTTAGCAAGTTCCATGACTTCTGCATCATTAAGAGAGAATATACGACGTTGTTCTGCAGAAACGTCTTCGATTTTAACTTGTTTACCATGAGCCTTATCATCAGAGTAAACCATTTGAATCAACTTACTGCCAATATTACGACGCACAACAGCTTGATGGCCTTGCGCTAAAATCGGTTTGTGGACATAGAATTCATCAGGGTTAACCGCACCTTGTACAACCATTTCACCTAAACCAAAAGATGAAGTGATAAAGACAACGTCGTTGTTACCAGATTCTGTGTCCATGGTGAACATAACACCAGAAGCCGCTTTGTCTGAACGTACCATACGTTGTATGCCAGCAGATAAAGCAACACCTTGATGTTCGTAACCTTGATGGACACGATAAGAAATTGCACGATCATTAAATAATGATGCGTAAACATGCTTAATCGCTAACATGACGGCGTCATAGCCTTTAACGTTTAAGAATGTTTCTTGTTGGCCGGCAAAAGATGCGTCAGGCATATCTTCAGCGGTCGCTGATGAACGCACTGCAAATGATGCGTCTTTAGTTTCGCTCGACAATTTTTCATATGCTTCACGAATGGCGACTTCTAATGCAGGCTGAAATGGGGTATCGATAACCCATTGTCTGATCTGTGCACCTACTTTGGCCAGTTCATTAACATCATCAACATCCAATGTATCCAGAATATCATTAATTTTCTGGTTAACTCCGCTTTGTTCAAGGAACTCATTGAACGCATGAGACGTCGTCGCAAAACCGCCAGGAACTTGAACCCCAGCATTAGCCAAATTGCTGATCATTTCACCAAGGGATGCATTTTTTCCGCCGACCTTGTTTACATCACCCATGCCTAAATCTTGATACCAGAGTACGTATTGCTGCACAGTTTTATCTCCGCAAGTTTTTATTTCAATGGCCACTTCACATAAGGGCAATAGCATCTTACACTCCCATACAAGACGCGTAAATCTATAATTTTATTTGTAATTTTATTACTACAAGAGGTCATAATGACACCAAAAGTATTCTACATTTCAGATGGAACCGCGATCACGGCAGAGGTTTTTGGTCATGCGGTACTTTCACAATTTCCTATAGAATTTGAATCACTTACAATTCCATTTGTCGAAACGATCCCTCTAGCAGAGAAAGTTAAGCAAAAAATAAATGATTGTTTTATTACAACAGGTGTAAGACCACTAGTGTTCCACTCAATCATTAATCCTGAAATTCGTAATGTGATTTTTTCGAGTGAATGTGTCGATTACGATTTCTTGAACACCTTTGTTGCGCCACTCGAACAACACTTAGGTGTGAAAGCGAAACCTTTATTACACCGAACACATGGTAAAAGTAACCAAGGTTACGAAACCCGCATTGATGCGATTAACTTCACTATGGATAATGATGACGGCCAAACCATGAAACACATGGATGAAGCCGATATTATTTTATTAGGTGTCTCTCGTTGTGGTAAAACGCCGTCAAGCTTATATCTGTCAATGCAATTTGCTATTAGAGCTGCAAACTACCCTTTTACTGAAGATGACATGGATAATCTTAAGTTGCCTGAGGCGTTAAAGCGCAATAAACCCAAATTATTTGGCTTGACCATTGACCCTAATCGTTTACACGAAATTCGCCAAAGCCGTATGGAAAACAGCCGGTACTCCTCATTAAGACAATGTCGCCTCGAAGTAAAAGAAGTCGAGATGATGTATAAAAAAGAGCGCATTCCATTCGTTAATACAACCAATCTTTCGGTTGAAGAAATTGCTACAAAAATTCTCCATATCACCGGTTTAAAACGCCATATGTTCTAATTAATAAACAATCAAAAAGCGCTGTATAAAGGCTATAAAAGTCGTTTTTATTCATTTAATTCGGCCCAGTCTTTTACAGCAATCTGTTTTTTGCAGCCAGATTACGTGGCTAAGCCTCGCATCTTGAACTTCTTTGGGTATATAATCCCGAGCAATATGATGCAAATGCATCTCACGATTTTTCGGTAATATGCATGACAATTAAAACAGATGAACTCAGAACAACCTTATTAAGCAAAGTTATTTCTCCTGCTCAGTTGGCTTCAGAATTTCCTTTAACCCAAGATGCCGCCGATTACCTTGTCGCTCAACGTCATGAAGTTGAAGCTATTATTGCCGGTGAAGACCAACGCTTATTAGTTATTGTCGGCCCTTGCTCGATTCATGACACTACAGCAGCATTAGAATACGCAGAGCGTTTATCTGCTTTGCACCATGAGTTAAAAGATGACTTATGTATTTTGATGCGGGTGTATTTTGAAAAGCCGCGTACCATTGTCGGTTGGAAAGGCTTAATTTCAGATCCTGATTTAGATGGCAGCTTTAGCCCTAACAAAGGCTTACGCATGGCGCGTCAATTATTACAACAAATCACTGAGCTTAAGTTACCTATCGCGACTGAATTTTTAGATATGGTTAACGGTCAATACATTGCCGATTTAATTACTTGGGGCGCTATTGGCGCGCGAACCACTGAAAGCCAAATTCATCGCGAAATGGCTTCCGCTCTATCTTGCCCTGTTGGGTTTAAAAATGGTACTGACGGTAATATCAATATTGCAGTTGATGCGGTACGAGCGGCTCAAGCTTCTCATATTTTTTATTCTCCGGATAAAGATGGTGCGATGGCTGTTTACCGCACTCACGGTAACCCATATGGGCATATCATTTTACGTGGTGGTAAAACCCCTAATTACTCAGCCGAAGATATTGAAGTGGCTCGAGCCCAACTTGAAGATGTGGGTGTAACTCAACGTATGGTCGTCGATTTTAGCCATGGTAATAGCCAGAAAAAACATAAAAACCAATTGAATGTTGCCGACAGCATCATGGCACAACTTCGTAATGGTAGTACTGCAATAGCAGGTATTATGGCCGAAAGCTTTATGATTGAAGGCAATCAAAAAGTAATTAAAGACGAACCATTAATTTATGGCCAAAGCATTACTGATGCGTGTTTACATTGGGCTGACTCAGAAAAACTGCTACGTGATTTGGCTCAAGCATCTAAAGAACGCCAAACATTGCTTGCTAAATCGTAATTAATATATAAAACGGTTACACAATAATGCCAGCCTAAAAATAGGCTGGCATTATTGTGTATATCAAGATAATACTTGTTACATACTCACATCACCTCATTCTGACACATTCACTCATTTAACATGCTACTTTTGCTCATGGGCTAAAAGTGATAATTGTGCCAGTTCTGCAAATTGTTGCTCAATTACCATAAAGCTGTCGACTAAAGCCGGATCAAAATGACAGCCCCGTCCATCAATAATAATCTTGATGGCTTCGTCGTGGGAAAAGGGTCTTTTGTAACAACGTGGTGATGTTAGCGCATCGTATACATCCACCAGTGCCACAATTCTGGCAGACAAAGGGATAGACTCGCCTTTCAACCCTTTCGGGTAGCCACTGCCATCCCATTTTTCATGATGACCTCCAGCAATATCTCGTCCCATCAACAAAAATTCGCATTGCGGTGCAAAGGCCAGCAAACTGTCTATCACTTTTGCACCAATTACCGGATGTGCTTTTATTTGATCAAACTCTTCAGGGGTTAATCGACCAGGTTTTAATAAAATATGATCCGCGATCCCCACTTTACCAATATCATGCAAAATAGATGACAGACTAATTTCATGAATAAAAGCTTCAGTTAATTCACTTGGCACTTGTTGTTCATCTAATCTTTGCCTTGCTAGCATATTGGCATATTGTTGCATTCTAATTAGATGAGCCCCAGTATCGTTATCTCGATACTCTGCCAGCTTTGCTAAGCCAATCACTGTCGCCTGCCTAGACGCTAATGTCGACTGCAACGAATGACTTAACTTACCGAGTAAATACGAAGTCGATTGAGTGACGATGGCATTAGTCACCACAAAGTTAATCACCACCACATACCAAATTAATGTCGAAAAACTATGAATTTCAGGCCAATTAAGCAACCTAAAGTGGAACGCTATCCCCATACCTATAAGCAATAATGCATTAACAAACTGTGCAAACAAAGCCCACCTTTCTCCGAGTAAAATACTGGCTAATGGAGGAAAAACAAACAACCAAAAAAAACCAGCTCCAGACGGGCCAATAGCCACTAAGAATGCGGCGCCAATAAAAAAAGTTAAGTAACAACCAATGACATACCGGCTTTTATCTGTCATTTTGGGGAACAACAAAATAATCAGCAAGACACCGTATGCGGCAGTGTCAAACACTGCCATATACCAAATACCTTCTGTAATGCACAGATACACACTGGTGATATAAACAGGTATGCATAACAGCGCTAATACACCAAACAAGCGTTGGAAGATGACTTTTCGCCACAAAGGTAAGCTATCATCTAGATCGTGTTGAATAATTTGAGCCGCTAACGAAGCTGACATAACCTTTCCTTAGTTAATCATCCTTAATTGCAATATTGGTATATAGAGCAGTAAAATAATAAGCGTATGTTAAGTATTGTTGTATAACGGTGAACTAGCAAAATAAGAATTAAAAATAATCCATAAATTCAACATAGGCCCATTGTTAAATTATGATAGTCACTTAATATATATGGAGTGATTGAGTATGATTATCAGAGATTAGTATTATATAAAATTAATACTGTCACAGTATCAAAATAGGTTTAATCTTGTTTTAATTTAATCAATGACTTATTAAAATAAGGATATTAAATGCAAGCGTCTTTACCCCCTGCCTCATCTGGTTTAAATAAAAGCACGATCATCGCAGGTTTACTGTTAGCGATAGGGTTAGGTGCATTAGGCTTATTGCTGAAACAAGCCATCATTGAATACAAATTACTCGACCGTAGTGTCACGGTAAAAGGTTTAGCAGAAAACGAATATCCTGCCGATGTTGTTATCTGGCCGATTCAATTTACTGCGGCGAATAATAATCTTGATGAACTCTATAAACAGCTGGATGCACAAAACACCCAAGTAGTGAATTTTTTAACCAAACAGCATATCAACCCAAAAGAAATCACTCTTACCGCACCAACAATTACAGATAAATTGGCCCAACAATATGGTGGCAACCAACCGGTCACATTACGCTACACAGGATCACAAACCATCACAGTGTATTCTAATGACATTGACAAGGTACGCAATGCGATGCCCCTGTTAACTGAACTCGGTAAAATGGGGATTGTCTTCACTCAAAGTAACTATGATACTCAAGTTGAGTATATTTTCAGTCGATTAAATGATGTTAAACCTGACATGATTGAAGAATCCACCACTAATGCACGCCTTGTCGCAAACAAATTTGCCAAGGATTCACAAAGTCGACTGGGTAAAATAAAGAAAGCCACTCAAGGCCAATTTAGTATTAATAATCGTGATAAAAATACACCTTATATTAAGCGTGTACGTGTCGTATCTACCATTGAATATTATTTAGCGGATTAACATTAATGAAAACCATAACCAAAGTCTTGTTACCCATATTGGCACTATTCAGCGCTATGCTGATGGCACAACCGAATGACATCAGCCCTGAATCTATTAAGAAAGTAGGTGCTGACAAAGTGTTTTATCTAGTTCGACACACTGAAAAACTTGAGGGTGACAACCCAGGTTTAACCGCTCAAGGTCAACTTAGAGCCGTTAGATTAGCAAAAGTATTATCAAGCACACTTTTATCCAAGGTTTATACCACCGATTATAAACGCACACGCGAAACTGCACTTGCGGTTGCTCAAGCTCAACATGCAGAACCAAACATATATGACCCACGAGATTTAAAAGCGGTAGCAACGACATTACTTAACGAACAAGGACACATTTTAGTCGTCGGCCATAGTAATACCACCACCGAATTGGTTGAAATGCTTGGTGGAGATAAACAACCTCCGATTGATGATAACAACGAATTCGATCGTCTCTATATTGTCACGGTTGATGGTAATAACCGTATGGTATCAACAGTATTACTGCGTTATTAATGATACCGAGGCAAACTGATGAACCCGATAAAATGCACGCACTATGACTACATTGAATTACTGTGCCTGTATCAATATCGGGTAAAACTGACATTACACTCTGGTGATGTATTTATTGGCAAATTTAGTGCTACAACCTTAGTGAATAACAACAATCAAAGATACGAAGCCATCGTTGGAGTAAGTGACATCCAACAACCACTCATTGTTATTCTACCTGACATAACCCGCATAGATGTACTGAGTGACAAAGCCAAATTTGACCATTTAATACTCACTTAGTCCTTATTGGATCAAACAAAATAAAAATATCCACTTTGGCGCACTAATATTCGACACCCCTTAGTCCAATACATTACAATGCGCAGCATTTTTCGCTTTATTCCTTGTTAATTTGCATAACACTAGGTAGTTGTATGTCCCTTGCTCTAAATCCAGCACAAACCCAAACTGATTTCCCTGATGATATAGCAGCACGCATTGCTCAATCAGAAGCGCGAGTTATCAAAGCTATTTTCCCCTCTAACACTAATCACCATAACACCTTGTTTGGTGGTGATGCGTTAGCGTGGATGGACGAAACCGCTTTTATCGCCGCCACTCGTTTTTGTCGTAAGGCCTTAGTCACGGTCAGTTCTGATCGCATTGATTTTAAAAAAGCGATACCCGCTGGCAGCTTAGCAGAGCTTATCGCTAATGTTATCCATGTGGGAAATACCTCATTAAAAGTTGAAGTTAATATATATGTCGAAGACATGTATAAAGATCATCGCGAACATGCAATTCGTGGGGTATTTACTTTTGTTGCTGTAGACGAAGAGAGAAATCCCGTTCAGGTATGGCCACACGGCTAGAACTAATCCCATATAAATGCAGTCATTAGGCTGCATTGTTTTGTTATTTATTCGACTAAAGTCTATAGTTTTGCTGTTTTTGTTCAATATCATTAATAATATGACATAAAGCCATAGAACACTCGATTACTTTTCTGTTACATTAAATTTATCTTCGCGTGCAACATAGAATAAAAAATGCCATGAAGCTTGAAAATTTAAATATCATCATTGCCGACGATCACCCATTATTCCGTAATGCTTTAAGATTGGCATTGAGTAATACCTTTGAAAAAACTCAATGGTTTGAGGCTGATAGTGCAGAAGCGCTGCAACGTGTTATTGATCAAAAAGAGATAGTTTTTGATTTAATTCTGCTTGATCTACAAATGCCGGGGTCTCACGGTTACTCTACCCTTATCCACCTTCGTACACATTACCCTGACATCCCAGTAGTGGTGATCTCAGCCCATGAGGACATTAATACAATAAGCCGTGCGGTACATTACGGTAGCAGTGGATTTATTCCTAAATCTGCCTCCATGGAAGTATTGGGAGAAGCATTAAATGCCGTGTTATATGGTGATATTTGGTTACCAAAAGGGACTCAAGTCGTTCCTATCCCAGATGATCCATCGGACCAAATGGCCAGTCGACTGACCGATTTAACGCCGCAACAATATCGAGTATTACAAATGTTCGCAGAAGGGTTACTCAACAAGCAAATTGCGTATGACTTTGGTGTTTCTGAAGCCACCATCAAAGCGCATGCAACTGCAATATTTCGTAAGCTTGGTGTTCGCAATCGTACTCAAGCGGTGATAGCATTACAACAACTCGAAATGGATAGAATCGATATATCTTAATGCCTCAAACACTAGAACAACTGCCTTTTTCACAAGCATGTGAAAATAATAAACAGCCTATTTTAACCCTGTTGATACAGTGGCTGAACAATAGGCAACATATTCTTGAAATAGGCAGTGGCACAGGGCAGCACAGTGTCTATTTCGCAAAAAACCTTCCTCATGTGCGTTGGCAACCAAGCGATCAACTACATTATTTAGATACATTGCAAACTCGGCTCAATTTGCAAGCCTCACCCAATCTACAACAAGCAATCTCTCTTGATGTGACCCAGCAGTGGCCACTACTAACATCGAACGTTGATGCTATATTCAGTGCTAATACTCTGCATATTATGAGTCAAGCAATGGTGGAAGCCTTTTTTACTGGTGTCGGGAGTGTGTTGGTTAATTCAGGCTCGTTAGTGATTTATGGCCCATTTAATTACCAAGGTCAATTTACCAGTGACAGCAATCGACAATTCAATTTATGGCTGCAACAAAATAATCCACAAAGTAGCATCCGTGATATTGAATGGATTTGTCACTTAGCACAGCAGCAAGGATTAACACTCCAAGAAGATATTGCTATGCCCGCCAATAATCGTATGTTGCATTTTATTAAGTGATCTCAAATCTAAATATTGTTCAAACTGCAATTTATATTGCTAACAAGATAATGTCACACTAACAGTTTATTGATTACCAGTGATGCAATACAGTTAGTACGGCTAGTACGGCCTCACTCAAACCATTTAACAATAATTTTATTACCAAAGCTTGGGTCAACCCATCGAACAGTATCCATTTGATGAGTGACAGACTCGATCCAAAATTTATAAGCTAATGACTGGAATTAAAATACACAAGGACACACATTATGGGTTCGGTTACCACTAAAAGACATCCCAATGGTCTTGATTATGTCGATATAGATACAGCACTCTGCCAAGCTAGAATTTTTATGCAGGGGGCGCAAATAGATCAATTTACTCCTGTAGGTAAAGCACCGCTGTTATGGGTGTCAAGTGCCGATGATTACCAACCGGGTAATGGCATTAGAGGTGGAATACCCATCTGCTGGCCTTGGTTTGGCATGAGTGATACCAAAGGATTTCCACAACATGGTTTTGCCCGCAATAAAATTTGGGTGCTTGAATCCGTTAATATGCGTAATGAACTCGTTGATTTAATTTTCACTCTACCTGCCAGTGAAATCGATAAGAATTATTGGCCTCACGATAGCCAAATAAAAGTGTTATTTACCTTAGGCGAAAGCTTATCGGTAAGCATAGTGAATACTAACAACGCAGATTATGACATAAAGCTTACCCAAGCATTACACAGCTACTTCCCCATCGAAGATATTCACCAACTTAACGTCAGTGGTTTTAGTGACTCTGCATACATTGAATTTGGTGAAGGCCCTTTCAAACAACATGATGATGTAATCACTTTTAAGCAAGAGACTGATAGAGTGTATACCCAATTAGGTCATACTCAGGAGTTACATACACCCAATGGCACTATTGTGGTTAGCCGTGAAAACAGCCAATCTTCGGTGTTATGGAATCCTTGGATTGAAAAATCAACGCGTTTATCTCGGTTTAACGCTGAAGATTACTTAACCATGGTGTGCTTAGAAGCAGCTAATGTGCGGGAAGACTGTGTGGTAATGGCTCCAGGGCAAAGCCATACATTAACAACTCATATTGGCTGGAAATAAAAACACTTAATCGAGTGATATACGCAGTCATAACGATAAAACACAACCATAGAAAAGGCAGCCTAAGCTGCCTTTGTCACTTTCTAAGATTAATTTTTAATTAATCCATTTCAAGTTTTACATGATTTTATATTATTGATTATCTTCTGGTTTAAACACTGGATTATCAAGATTAGCTTCAAAGCTAGTTGGTGCAATGAAAGTTAAACCTGTTGGGATTTCTTCTAATTTCTGTCCAGCCAGAGTTAACGCTTCTACATATTCAATCATAGATTCGTTATCAATAAAGCCAGACTTAATAACAGGAGAAAGCTTCTTAGTGTCAAAAATATCATAACCATCTTTACCACCAGCAATATAAGCATTGGTAGAAATCTTGTAAGTCATATCAGGATCAATATCGGTACAACTACCAGCAGCTACACCGTTAGGGCATATATGTAAGTCTTCAATTTGTTCACCAGCAACGGCTTTACCATTGAAAGTAAATTCCACATTAGCAAATGTTGGGAATGAACCTGAAGAAGTAGTCAATGAGTAATTAATGGTATCTTCTAGCAGTTGAGTCACATCGCTACCTTTCAACTCAACAATAGCTAACTCATTACTGAAATATAAAAGTGAACCAATAATATAACCTGCAGTTAAATCACCATTTTCATCATTTTTAATATCATTACGCACACCACCAGTGTTTGTAATAGCCATATCAACACCATAACCATGTTGATTTAGCTTCCAAACCATAGATGCTGCAACATGGGCACCTGCTTCTGATCCCGTAACCGGTAATGAAGCGCCGTTACGTTTAACACCTGGCTGGCGCACATGATCTAACATACCAGTATCAACTGGATCGTTGGCATCAAATACTTGACCGATCACTTTACCTTCAAACTGTTCAATAAGTGGTTTGTAGTCGATATCGATAATACTGCGCAGTAAAGCATCTTCTTCAGTAATGGCAATATTATCTTGCTCAGCAACAAAGGCTTCTACAGCACTTTGATCAGCTTCAGTCAATGACTCACTTGTATCCTCGACATATTCGTGCGTAAAGTTATCGCCAATTAACAGGGTGTTATTACCTTGACAAACTGTCACATCACCATCTTCAAAAGTAATATCTGCTTGGCCAACAGCTTGAGCAACCTCGCCAGCTTGTACGATACATGTTTTAGAAGTGCCGTTAGGATTAGTAATCATCTCTGCATAACTTGCAATGCTTGAACCCATGCCTCTACCAATATTAGTGAAGTCACCTAATAGCGTATGAGAGTGACCACCAACAATGACGTCTACACCGTTAACACTTTCAGCAATGCGGATATCTCTATCTAAGCCGATGTGACTTACCATCACAACTTTATCCACGCCCATCTCATTTAACGCATCAACTGTGGCTTGAGCAGTTACCACTTCACCATTGAAAACTAAATCTTCACCTGGAGAAGAAATCGACTTCATGTCTTCTAATACTAAACCGAAAATACCAACTTTAACGTCACCGTATTCTTTAATAATGTAAGGCTTAATATTAGTCACACCAGACATTTGAGAGTCTGCACTAGTATCTAAGTTAGCAGCGAGAAGAGGAAAGTTAACCTTATTAACAAATTCAATCAACGGACCATCACCAAGGTCAAACTCGTGGTTACCAATCGTCATTGCATCAAGGTTCATTTCACGCAATAAAGTGGCATTTCCAGCACCTTTTAAGACGTTAAAATAAAGTGAACCCTGGAAAGCGTCACCACCGTGTAAAGCGAGGAAAGGCTTATTTTCATCAGCAGCCATCGTTCTAGCATTGTTTAATGCTGTAGCAACACGTGGATAACCACCAACATCAGTGTTAATACTCATATCTTCAGAATTAACTTGGGCGGTAAAATCTAATGATGTTGGATCAAAACTCGAATGAGTATCGTTGATATGTGCAATGCGTAAGTTAAACGTGTCAATGTTAACGGTAGCATCATCATCACTACTGTTGCAGCCTGTTAATGCAACAATAATAGCCGTTGCCAGTAAACCTTTATACATCGTTTTGTTCATGTAAGACCCCATTATTTAGATAATTTATTATTTTTGCTTGATATGAATCAGCTTTACTTTCGAGTTTAATTATTTGTTTGAGATAAAATAGTTTTTGGTTAAAGAAGGAGGTTTAATACAAAAAAACAAAGACACTGTATCAACAAAACCATGATCTAAATTAACCATAAGCAACTGCAAACATTATCCCGAAAATTAGAGACTCTCATTTTTACCGGCTAGATAATAGCAAAATATAGCGGGGATATGTGACGAATTTATAACAAAATGTGACATTTAATTTAATACTAACAAGCAGTTACAACACGCATTATCTTTATTTAAAAACAGTGACACGTTCAGGGTGAGGTTTAAACTACTAAAAAAATGGTTTAGCGGAATTTAAACAACTAAACCATTAAATTTATATAGATATTTACTTAAAGCACCCAAAAGGCTGATTGTTTTCTAAGTAAAACAACAAAAGCTTTACCAACAGCCATTAAATTAACATCAACGTAATACTTGCTGTAACCATTGACCTATTTCGGTCAATTGATTAGGTAAAACACTGTGCGCCATCGGAAAGGTTTTCCAAATGGTACTGTAACCCGCTGCATTGAGGGCATCATTTGCCATTTTGCCTGCATATAACGGCACAACATCATCTTGCTCACCGTGATGTTGTAATATTGGCGTCGTACGATTGGCCTCTGCAAGATGCTCAGGTAATTTGTCACCACCGGGTAAATAACAAGAAAGCGCCATGATGCCTGCAAGCTGTTGATCAAAACGCAATCCAGTGAACAAACTCATGACTCCACCTTGGCTAAACCCAGCCAAAATAATTTTATTTGCAGGGATACCACTGTTTATTTGTTCAAGAATTAACTGCTGGATTGCTTTTTCTGAGGCCATAACACCTTGTAGATCTGCACGGTCATGCAAATCCATGCTTTTAATGTCATACCATGACCGCATCACAAAACCGCCATTTATTGTCACCGCTTGTTCTGGTGCGTGGGGAAATATAAAGCGAATACTATGCTGGCTATTGAGGCCTAATGCTGGCACAACAGGGGCAAAACCCGCGCCAGAATCACCTAAGCCATGTAACCAAATCACACAAGAAGTAGCAGCTAATTGTGGTTCAACCACTATTTTTTCTAACGGAGTAGACATATTCATCAATCCTATCAATACAGTAACAATATTATTGGTTATCTTACGTTAATTGATTTTTAACATCGAACTATTCACGCTCTTTAACCAAACAAAAAACCTAATTTAATGGCCTTTTATTTGATTAGCACGGTTATAGCCTAAATATACTTTGTTAGATTGGTTGGTTCATATAAACTTAATACAAACAGTTATTGTGCATGTATCCCTGTGACATCAAGTAACGCTTCTAATTGCTCCGGATTATCAAGCTTGAGGCTCCATCTTACTGTGCCAGCATCTGCAACAACCACTAAACCTTGATGAAAACAACTAATATCATCCACTGATGCAGCAAGCACCAATTGACTATCATGAAATCGGCACTGAATCTCATGAACAGTGACAATAATTTTACCCAATGAAAAATCGATAACCATAATAACTCACTATAGAAACAAAAAATCCCAAGTATAAACTTGGGATTTACACATCAACTAAACTACGGCTCTAATTAATATTAACCGTCGTTCAATCAAACAGATTAGTGGTGATGACCGCCTGCACCATGGGCATGACCATGGGCAATTTCTTCATCAGAGGCATCACGAGCACCGACAACTTCAATATCGAATGTTAACTCACGACCCGATAGAGGATGATTAACATCTACCGTTGCCATAAATTTACCCACTTTGATGATGGTGACTTGACGTTGGCCTTCCTCAGTATTCACAACGGCTGCCATGCCAGGTTTCCATACCTTTGCGCCCACAAGATGTTTCACTGATACGCGTTGTTCAGCGTCAGCTTGACGTTCACCATAGGTGTCGGCTGCTGGAGGAGTAATGGTAAACTTGTCGCCGATTTCTTTACCATTAATAGCAGCTTCGATACCAGGCATCATGTTGTCATGACCATGCAAATATGCAATCGGCTCACGACCTTCATTTGATTCAATCACATCGCCTTTTTCATCACGTAGCGTGTAATTAAACTGCACTATCATATCGTCTTTAATGCTCATTATTGTTCCTTAACTCAAAAATTTGCCGAAGCTTAACAAAAGCCTGCTTATGCATCCACAAAAAAGTACCCATTAACTAGAGAGCATCATAGTTTGATACCTAACGCAGTAAATGTTTGTTGATCGGGGAAACCGTCTGCAATAAGCCCATTTTGCTTTTGAAAGGCTTGTAAACCTAACACTGAATTACGGCCCAAAATACCATCTGGCTTACCTACATCAAATCCTGCATTATTTAGCTTTTGTTGTAATTGCGTTACTATTTCCCGGCTTAATCTTGGTTGTTTAGGTACCGCACGAGTGAGTGCTGCACCACCGTTGATTCGGTCGGCTAAATGCCCTACTGCAATGGCATAAAATTCTGAACGATTCCAACGCATGATCACGTTAAAGTTGTCATATCCTAAGAAAGCAGGTCCGGTATGCCCAGCAGGTAAATACAATGCCGCCTGCATGTCTGGTGTAGAAAGTGGTTGCCCATTGGATTTCTTTATATCCAGCTCACGCCATTTCACTAATGGCAACGGTTGCTTACCGCCTAAATAAGCAAATGAATAATGAGCAGGCAACAGTACTTCACGCCCCCACCGTTCATCCGCTTTCCAACCTAAGTGTTGTAGAAAATTTGCTGCTGAGGTTAATGCATCCACCTCACTGTTCCATAAATCGGCAATACCATCACCATCACCATCAACGGCATATTTTCGATAGTTAGTTGGCATAAATTGAGTGTGGCCCATAGCGCCAGCCCAAGAACCAACCATTTTACTGTCAGCAAATTGGTATTGTTGTTTCAATTTTAATGCTTGTAATAGTTCTCCAGTAAAATAATCACTTCTGCGTGGGTCGCACGCCAAAGTAGCAAGTGAATTAAGTACTGGCATACTGCCTTTGTAACCACCAAAATTAGTTTCAAGCCCCCAAAAAGCAACAATATACTGACCAGGAACGCCATATTCTTTGGTTAATTGGCTTAGCAATTGATGATGTTTAGCCATTAATTTTCGGCCTTGCTCGACTCGCCAAGGGGTCACACGTTTATCAAAGTAATCCCCAAAAGTGGTGGTAAACTCTGGCTGTTGATTATCTAGCTCAATGACTCGAGGGACATATTTTAAGTTTGCTACCGTAGTATCTATAATGTGTTGTGAAATCCCTGCATCCCTGGCTTTTTGTTGTAATCGCACCACACATTGGGCAAAACTTTCTGTCGGTATTATGGGGTCGGCGATCTTGACCAAAGCAGCAGCCTTGGGTATCGGCGTTGATGTTAGAGTCGTTGTAGGGGTTGATGTCGCAGGAGCCGCCGAAGCAGCACAAGCACTCAACACCGTGCAAGATAAAATGATTGAAGCAACAAATACAGCAACACGGCTTTTTCTGGTCATGAAACAACACTTAATTAAGACAAAATGAATGATGAATATCGTGACTCATCGCCCATCAGGAAACAAGAGCTAGTAACATTAATCCCTGTTTATTTATGCTAAATACATCATTAAAAATAAAAATGCTGCTAAATTACCCAGCTAAAATCTTATTAAACAAAATTGTCATTAATTAAGCCTTTTCCTTATTCATTGAGTCCGTATAATGAAACTAATTCTCACTCATTTAAGCGATTTATCATGACTGAACAGACAGCAGCACCAACAAGCTTTATCGAAAACGTAAAACAACACCAAGTCTTATGGGGCTTACAGGATGAAACTGGTGAAGGTTGGGTTGTATGCGACTCATCTGAATTTGAAGAAACTGATGTTATGCCACTTTGGTCAAGCGAAGCAGCTGCAACAAGCCACTGCACTGATGAATGGGCTGACTACAAAGCGGTGACGATTACACTCACCGACTTTTTAGAATACTGGGTAAGTGATTTAAATGATGATGGCGTATTAATTGGCGTTGATTGGGAAGCTGATCAAGAATGCCAAGAGGTTGATCCTATCGTATTAGCCAAAGAATTAGTTGATTTCGAAAAAGAATAATCATTACTAATTTGATCTTACTACTTAAGCTGTTCAGCCATTGAACAGCTTTTTGATATTATAGTGCCTATGCCTACACTGATTGATATTCCTTTTGACAAACGCCACATATGTTGGTTTTGTAACGAACCCAGTAATCATATTTTTGATTACTATAGAATGACTCATACCCCCCATCCCTCTTTAGGTATTCCTGCTTGTAAAGAATGCCATATGTTAGCCAAAAAGAATCTGCTGACCTCTATTTGGGATTGTCGAGATGCGGTCAAAGACAATTTAATGCATCTATATCGTAAAGACTTAGCCATTGGCATTAACTGGACCAAACAAGAACTCGAAGAGTCAGAATTTGATTGTATGATTTTTGGTGGTTTCAAAAAAAGTGCTTGGATGATGTATCAAATAGCCCAAGGCAGAATCAATGCACAGGGATGGCCTCTCAGTCTTGATGGAGTATTACTCGAGGGCGAAATAGCAGGCGATGTCAGTCAATATCAAACTGGTTTTGAATTTGACGGTATTTTGTTTACTTCATTAACAAAAGCCATTAGTCACTATAGCCAAACATTGTCTTTAGACAGTGGTTTTTTACAGCGGTTGATTACCTTACTCGGCAAAGCAAAATTTGGTCATGCCGTAAAAATAGCTCGGATCAATATCGGTATTACTCCTGGGCATCAGCGACAAATTCTTGATGAGCTAATCGAAGATATGGACCAAGAAAAGCCCTAAAAACTCAGCAACGTCTAGCCAAGAATAGTACGCAAACGCTCTTGGACTACACCCACTAATAAATCAGGTTGGAATTTAGAGATAAATTTATCACAACCAACCTTTTCCACCATTGCTTGATTGAAACTTCCACTTAAAGAGGTATTGAGAGTAATATATAGCTTCGCCATTCGAGGGTCATGACGTACTTCTGATGTCAGCTTATAGCCATCCATTTCTGGCATTTCAGCATCGGTAATCATCATTAATAATTCATCTGTAACATCTCGGCCTTCATCTGCCCACGATTGCAATAATCGTAATGCTTGCAACCCATCAGATGCTTCAATAATTTCAAGTCCAAGCTGACTCAATGTGTCTCTGACTTGTTTGCGAGCAGTGGAAGAGTCATCAACGATGAGGATTTTACGACCAGGCATATAAGAGATAAGTGATTCATCAAGTACACCATCAGATATCTTCACATCATAATCAATGATTTCTGCTAACACTTTTTCAACATCAATGATAGACACTAACCGTGCTTGTCCTTCTTCTTCAATACGAGTTATCGCCGTTAAATAATTATGCCCTCCAGCCGATTTAGGTGGCGGCATAATATCGCTCCACGTCATATTAACAATATTCTCGACTTTACCGACTAGAAAACCCTGCACGCTGCGATTGTATTCGGTAATAATCAAGTTACTGTCTTCTGTTACAGGCATCGGCGAAAAGCCTATTGCTTCTCGTAAATTGATTACTGGAATTGATATGCCGCGAATATTAGCCACACCATAGATATTATGATTACTGCCTGGTAAGGAACTTAACGGCGGTAACTTAACCACTTCTTTTACCTTAAATACATTAATGGCAAACAACTGGGTTGAGTTAATGCGAAATAACAATAGTTCTAAACGATTCTCGCCCACTAACTTAGTTCTTTGATCAACCGTATCGAGTACTTTTCTCATGAATGAGTTCCACCTAAAACAAACCAGCAATATCAAAGCTGTATTGACAATAATAAAGCTGATTATACTAAAAAAATATTAATTATCAGTGTCGAACCAAGACTTATGCCACAAAAAATAAAAATATCAGCAAAATAGTCAGCAAAATAGTCAGCAAAATAGCACTTTACATATATTTTTACACATCTGTGTATTTGTTTTGCTTCTACAAGGATAGAGACTCCAATTGGTTCAACTCTCTTATCAAAACAACACTTAAGCAGCTAATTGATAAAATACTCAACATTCCAGGTTACGATCTATACAGAAGGAAATTGCCAACAACAGCTGTCATTAATGCTGAAACTGACAACGATATGATCAGATTATCTGTTTGGGTTGTAGATCCTGAAAATCTGATTTTGGGTGTATAGACTGCAGCACAAGGTGATCGATAATCCGCTTGTGAACGTATAACACTTCAGATTATTTGATTACATTCATACAGAGGCAGTTATGCTTATCCCACTATTTCCTTTAACCATCTGCTTATTACCACAGGGATATACTCAATTACGTATTTTTGAACCTAGATACAAACGATTGGTGTCTGAATCACTCAAAAGTGATACTGGATTTGGTTTATGCATGTTGGCCGACGATAATAAAACCATTTTACCCATAGGCACACTGACTAAAATTATTGACTTTGAAACGCTTGAAGACGGTTTACTCGGTATCAGTGTTCAGGGGCAACAAGCTTTCACTATTGATCAAATCACCATAGAACCAGACGGTTTAAAGCGTGCTGACGTTAGTTTAATCGACACTTGGCCGAGCGATATCATTGAACCACAAACATCGCAGTCACAAATAGCATCAATTGAGCATAAAAAAGATAAGGTGCTTAGCAATACATTGAAGCAAATTTTACAACAATATCCACAACACCTCGCTCATTATACTGAAGAAAACTTTAATGATATTTCTTGGGTATGTCAGCGTTGGCTTGAAATTATCCCATTGAGTTCAAAAGAAAAATACCAGTGTATAAATAGTCATGACCATCAATTAGCTAAATCATTGTTAATCGATATTATAAAATAATACTCAGCAGTGATCCGAACACAAGAATGTCACGTATAAACTAACCAATCGAACTTGTTTTAACTATTTTTTAAAAGAATTTAGATCAGGTTTTAGCAGAGATTAGCCACGGCATAAATGACAAAATTACTTATGCTCAATGACTTATTTATTGAATGCGAGTGAAATAATGGAAAATGTTCAATTACAAAGCGCACAAAATCGTTATGATAAGGGTCATCTTGCACAAAGATCCCTAATTAAACGAAACGGTGCTATGAAATCAAAAGAACCTAATCCAATGGCAGATGAACTTGCAGCATTAATGATGCAAGTGGCTAACCATCGATGCAAAACATCTTTTGCAAAACTTTTTTCGCATTTTGGCCCCAAAATTAATTCTTTTGGCGTTCAGCGCCTAAGCCAGCAAGGTTTAGCCGTAGATTTAGTTCAAGAGACGATGACACGAGTTTGGACCAAAGCACACCTTTACAATGCCGATAAAGCCGCGGTAAGTACTTGGGTATTTACCATTATGCGTAATCAATGTTTTGACATGCTTCGTAAAGTACAACATAACCGCGAAGATTCATTTGGTGATGATATTTGGCCATTATTTGAGTCTGATGAAGCTGAAAACAAAGATGATGATTTCTTACTATCCTCGACATTATTGCAACACGTAAAAGAATTACCACCACTACAACGCCAAGTAGTACAAGGTATTTACATGCAAGAGCTAACGCAACAAGAATTAGCAGACAAACTTGATATTCCTATTGGCACGGTTAAGTCTCGACTTAGACTAGGTTTGGAAAAATTAAAAAGCTTTATGGAGAAACACTATGATTAATTACCACCCAGATCAGCATCTGCTGTCTCTCCATGCAAAAGGTGAATTGCCGTTATCAATGTCGATTGCGATTTCTGCCCACGCCGAATTTTGCTCACATTGCCAACAGCAACTTGATCAGATGACCATTGCGATGTCTGTACAACAATTTGACTCGGTCACAATGCCTGAATCAGACAACATTAATGATCTCCAATTAGATGCATTACTTAATCAATTATTGAGTTCAACCCTAGATACGTTAGACATTGAGCAACCTAATACAGATAAACATAGTGAAGAAAAAAGTAAAGATAACAGTGTCAATATCAAAGGTCAGCATTACCCGCTACCTCGGGTATTTCGCAAACAAATTAATGCATCGTGGCAAGGTATTGGCAAAGTCAGTCGTTTAAGACTCGATACAGGAGAACCACAAGCAAGAGCAAGCTTGTTACACATAGCTGCCAATGGTGAAATTCCTGAACATACCCACAAAGGGGCTGAACTCACCTTGCTACTCGCTGGAGAATTCAGTGATTGTTATAACACTTATAAACCTGGTGATTTTATGTTGCTTGATAAAGAGCATCAACATTCACCTAAAACACTTGAAGGGTGTTTGTGTTACACCATAGTTGATGCGCCTTTATACTTCACTAAAGGATTCAGTAAGTTACTCAATCCAATTGGCGATTTACTGTATTAGCCATTAGCTTAATTAACGTAATAAATTGCAGTTAAGTATTGACGAATTAGAACTGGTTGATTAATTGAGTCGTTGGCATAGCTTATAGCGTTAACCCATGACCTTTGAGCACGGATGATCAAGACTTCATCATCCGTGTTAATTTTTTACTCTGTATGTGCATAAATAGCATCCCGATTGACTGTCTTTATTAGTGATATGAATCACACCGAGACATATTTTGATCTAAAACAGTATTTATTTGCTTAAAATTTGAAAAAGACTATTGCCATATGCAAACACTCAGTATATTATCCACACAGATTTAGTTTTCTTGTTAATTTTGGTTACCTACCTGTAAGTCTGCTCAACTTCACTTCGTAAATAAACCCAAGACAAGCTTCTGTACATCGTTTTTGATTTTCAATTAATTATGTTGGTGATTTAAGTTATACCCACGTAATCTTGCTGTCATAAAACTATGTTCAACTTACAAAATTAAGTGCTCAGTGTGTATCAAGTATCTTAAGGTTATGAAGTAACATCAATGTTGCTAACATAAAATAAACCTTAATCAACTATTTACATCACAACACTTGATTAGTGAGTAAAAGATAGGTTAAGTTAAATCTCGAAACATTAATCTTTTGCAACACTAAAAAATGCCAAGGATATTTTATTGAACAATTTTCTCACCAAATGGTGAATATACAAGAAGGAGTGTGACCAATGTCATACAACATGAATGGACACGATATTTCAGTTAACTTTCCAGTTAATTCTATTTCGTCAAATAAAAACTCAATTGCTTTTACCGACAGCCTTGGTAAAAACAAAAAAACATTTTCAAAGCGCATTGAAGCAATCAACTTCATGAAATGGTTAATCTCTGCCAATAAGTAAGATCCCTAACGCTTTGCGTTAATCATTTACTCTGTTATTTAATAAACTCATTTCTCGGTATTCTCCTCTCAATTACCGGATGTTTATTAAAACAGAGTAAAATGAATTTACTCATCAACATAATCTTAAATAATTCCTCAGTATTAACTCTCAAATAACACCTCAAAAACACCTTAAACACACCTTAAACACAAATTTATCAACCACTTAAAAGTAGTGTACCTTTCCAACATTCATTCTAAGTTTGTACTATCCGAGAAAACTTTCGTTGGTATCTAGGTAACATTGTTTTATTTCCTAACACCCCACCCTGATGTATATATAAAATTTCTGTTGCGCTGTTAGCATTCTCATTTAAATAATGTTGTAACACTAAAAATCCAACGGGATCGTACAATAATTCAAATTCAATTCCTGACTGACATACTGTTTCCCACATATCAAAACAACGTCGTGATAATTTTCCAAAATGATATTTATGACCATCATTAATAATTTTTGGATAATATATTTCGTCAACTAACTCTGAGAATTGTTGACGTAAATATTCATCACCCCCGACAGTACTGCAAGTTATGACCTCTATAGTAAATACATCCACTATTGATAATTGAGCGAGCTGTTGAATTAATTGCTTATTTAAATATGCTGCAGTAGTCCCCGTACCAGACGGTAAAAATACCATTAGCTTATTTTTCTGTTGTTCTTGTGCCCATTGAATTATTTCAGCAGCCAGTTGCGCGATCCCAGTTTCAGCATACTGACAACGTCCACCTTCTGGAATATACAATAAATGCTTTTTATCAGCGTAGATGGGATCTGATGACACAATATAGTTCATCGCATCGTTTAAATGCATACCAGCAAGATTTTCTGCATAAGCCAAATTTCCAATATCAATAATATTAGCGCCATTTTGTATCGCGGCAGCATAATTACCCTGTGGGTTTTGCAATAAGAAATCACTGATATGACTAACATAATAATTAAACGTCCAGCCCTGCTGATTAGCAAGTACTGACATTGAATATAATGAATTAGCCTGCGCTGATCCAGAAGCCACTAACTGAGTAACATGTGAGTAATCATGATGTAAAAAATGATAAAACTTACGTGCTTTATTACCACTAAAATCAGGATGTAATAAATCATCCCGTTTGACATAGATAATCTGTCTGCCAAAGTTCATTGGCTGTACTGGGCTTATCGAAAACATGCATTGTCTCAATCAACTGTAATATGAGCATTTTAACTAAAAAATGACAAATTTCATCGATTCATTTGTATTAATGATAACTACCAAAGAAAATCGAGTAGGTAAAACCATACTTTAATGCATAAAATCAATATCTTAAAAACATGGCATGGATATCGCTATATATTAATCAATATTGACTACTGATAGGAATGAAAATGTCACTTTTACGCTTAATCTTTAATATTGCTTGGTTTTTAATGGGCGGATTTGTTATGGGCCTCGCTTGGTGGTTTGTAGGAGCATTATGCTTTATTAGTATCATAGGTATCCCATTTGGTCGTGCATGTTTTGTTATTGGCGAATTGGCTTTTTGGCCATTTGGACAAGAAACAGTTAACCGTAAACACGTTTCTGGTGAAGAAGACATTGGCACGGGTACATTGGGCTTAGTGGGTAACATTGTGTGGTTTTTATTCTTTGGGATCTGGTTGGCCATTGGTCACTTAGTGCATGCATTGGCTTGCTTTATCACCATTATAGGTATTCCTTTTGCGATACAACACATGAAGCTGGCCTTATTAAGTTTAACCCCTATTGGTCAAACCGTTATTGCCAAACCGACCTATTAAGAATAGTGTTAATCTTATAATGTAAATCTTATAAAAAAGCCGACAACTTTATGTTGTCGGCTTTTTTATTAAAAACTAATTCTTAATGTCTTCGCTATGGCAAAATAAAATTAGTTAATCATTCGGCCTATGCCGCCAAGGACAGAACCTTCACCTTGGTCTTTACCGCCACTAGAAGGTGCATGAGCAATAATTCTGTCAGCCATTCGAGAAAACGGTAAGCTTTGTAACCACACCGTACCATGGCCTTGTAAGGTCGCAAGAAACAAACCTTCGCCGCCAAAAACCATTGATTTTAATGAACCTGCACGTTGAATGTCATAATCTATTCCTGGGGTAAAACCCACTAAGCAACCAGTGTCGACCCGCAATGTTTCACCCCGAAGCTCTTTTTTAATTAAAGTGCCGCCTGCATGGACAAACGCCATACCGTCACCTTTTAAGCTTTGCAAAATAAAACCTTCACCACCAAAAAAACCAGTACCTAAACGTTTATTAAATTTCATACTAACTTGAGTACCCAATGCAGCCGCTAAAAAGCTGTCTTTTTGGCAGATAAGTTCGCCTTGATGCTCGGATAAATCAATTGCCAAAATGGTACCAGGGAATGGCGCGGCAAATGCCACTTTGCGTTTAAGTTGACCTTCATTACTAAAGTGAGTCATAAAAATGCCTTCACCCGAAATAGCCCGTTTACCGGCGCCAAGTAACTTGCCAAAAAAACCAGATTCAGGCTCAGATCCATCACCCATTTTGGCTTCAAAACAAATATCTTCTTCGATATAAGTCATCGCACCCGCTTCTGCAATCACCGACTCATTGGGGTCGAGTTCCACTTCCACTAGTTGCATACTTGAACCAATGATTTCGTAATCTACTTCGTGACATTTTTTGGTCATCTTTTGCTCCTTCAAATAAATATAATAATGACGCTAATAACGACAACAACCAATTGGAGTAAACGCGATTGAAGTCGTTGTTGTATTCGGTTAAATAGTTGCTTTAGCAGGCAATGTTAACCCAATCCAGCACCACTTAATCCTGATTGTTGTTGCTGTTGATATTGTGCAAACTCTTCTAAAATCAGTTCGGTAAACAACTGCCCTGCTCGTCCAAGCGGACGCTCTAAAGTTGATACTAATTGTGGCGTAAAACTAAATCGGTTGCCGCCAATAAAATCGATTGCGATTAATTCTCCAATGGCTAGCTCTTCGGAGATTAAAAAATCAGGCATCCAGCCAAAACCTAATCCTTTTAACAACGCATTTTTCTTCATAATAAAACCTGAAAGATAGAATACTTTGTCTCCACCGAATTGCATTTCATCTCGGTCACGTTTACCTGGAGATGAGTCTTCAATGGTTAACTCAACATGATGCTGTAACTCAGGCAAACTAATGGCTTTTAACTGACTTAATGGATGTTGTGATGATGCCACCAGCACACTGGTAATGCTTGGCAGAGCTTTAGGATGATACGAGGGGCCAGTACGGTAATCTTTGACTAACATTAAGTCTGCTTGCTCACGCTCAAAGCGATGTTGCACTCCGCCTAAAAACTCCATATTGAGTTGAATTTTAGTAGGAATATTATGTTCAGACATTCGCTTAAGGGCGGTCATAATTGGTTCCATCGGCAAAGCACCGTCTATCACTAACTCAAGCTTAGGTTCCCACCCCTGACTAAAGCGACTTGCAAGATGTTCAATATTGGCTAAATGCTGTAATAAGCGTTGTCCTTCAGCCAAAATCACCTTACCTTCCGGTGTTAATTCTGCTCGATAATGATCTCGATTAAATAATGTCACGCCGAGATGTTGTTCCAGTTTTTTTACCTGATAGCTTACCGCCGATTGTGCCTTGTGTAATCGCTCTGAAGCTTTTGAAAAACTTCCTTCTTCAACAAGCACTTGCAATACATTAAAGGCATCTATATCTATCCGCATAAAATTTCCGCTGTCTCATTATCAATACACAAACGTAAAGTTAACACAACTATCTAAAAAATTGATTAAGTTGAGTTATTTATTATTCTTTTTTTTGTTGATCTTTACCACTAAATTGTTAGTTAGATCACATATTGGTTACCTAATGCGATTAGGCCATAACAATAAATAACATAAACGCCACGACATTCGCAGTCGATTCACCATAGGACAATCACATGCCATTCTATGTTAAGCAAGGTCAAATCCCGACCAAACGCCACATTGCCTTCGAAAAAGACAATGGCGAGTTGTACCGTGAAGAATTATTTTCAACCCATGGTTTTTCCAATATTTATTCCAATAAATATCATCATAATATGCCAACCAAAGCGATAGACGTTCAACCTTACTCGTTATCTCATGGTGAGCAATGGCAAGACTCTTTAATTCAAAATTACAAATTAGACTCTCGCCAAGCCGACTGCCAAGGCAACTTTTTTAGCGCCCGAAATAAAATATTTTTCAATAATGATGTCGCCATGTACACGGCTAAGGTGACTGAAGACACCAATGAATTTTATCGAAATGCCTATGCTGACGAAGTGGTGTTTATTCACGAGGGTGAAGGCCAATTATTGAGTGAATACGGTGTCATTGAAACCAATAAATGGGATTACTTAATTATTCCACGCGGGACCACGTACCAACTTAAATTTACCGATTATCAAAATGTACGCTTGTTTGTTATTGAATCATCTTCAATGGTCGAAGTGCCAAAGCATTTCAGAAACGAATACGGCCAAATGCTTGAATCCGCACCTTACTGTGAACGAGACATTCGTACGCCAACTTTGGTTGATGCCGTGGTTGAAAAAGGTGAGTTTCCGTTAATGTGTAAATTTGGTGAGCGCTATCAAAAAATGACACTGCAATGGCATCCATTTGACTTAGTAGGCTGGGATGGTTGCGTCTATCCTTGGGCATTTAACATCAGTGAATACGCGCCAAAAGTTGGCAAAATTCATTTACCACCGTCTGAGCATTTAGTGTTTACTGCACACAATTTTGTCATTTGTAACTTTGTTCCACGCCCATACGATTTTCATCCTAAATCGATACCTGCACCTTATTACCACAACAACATCGACAGCGATGAAGTGCTGTATTACGTCGATGGTGACTTTATGAGCAGAACAGGTATTGAAGCGGGCTACATGACATTACACCAAAAAGGTGTGCCGCATGGGCCTCAACCTGGTCGCACAGAAGCCTCTATCGGCAAAACCGAAACATACGAATATGCGGTGATGGTTGATACCTTCGCCCCACTGAATTTAACCACTCATGTCAAAAATTGCATGAGTAATGATTACAACCGCTCTTGGTTAGAAAACTAAGACCACATTTATAACTAACCCAAGTCACCTAAGAGTGATGGCGTGTTGACATAAAAATAAAGGAAAACAACATGGCAAGCGAACTAAATCCACTGGGCCTGTTAGGCATTGAATTCACAGAATTTGCTAGTCCAGATACTGAATACATGCATCAAGTATTCATCGATTTTGGCTTTTCGATGTTAAAAAAAGCCAAAAATAATGACATTGTTTACTACAAACAAAACGACATTAACTTTCTTTTGAATAAAGGCCGTGCAGGGTTTTCTGCAGAATTTGCCAAATCTCATGGTCCAGCTATTTGTTCAATGGGCTGGCGTGTTGAGGATGCACAGTTTGCTTTTAAAGAAGCGGTAGCCCGTGGTGCAAAACCAGCCGATGATGCTAATAAAGACATGCCCTACCCAGCTATTTACGGTATCGGCGATAGCTTAATTTATTTTATTGACATTTTTGGTGAACAAAACAATATCTATCAAACTGACTTTGTTGATTTAGAGCTACCTATCGTAACGCCAGAGAAAGGCTTTATGGAAGTCGACCATTTAACCAATAATGTCTACAAAGGCACTATGGAAAAATGGGCTAACTTTTATAAAGACATTTTTGGTTTTACCGAAGTGCGTTATTTCGATATCAGCGGCGCACAAACCGCATTGGTATCTTATGCACTACGTTCACCGGATGGCAGCTTCTGTATCCCCATTAATGAAGGTAAAGGCAATGACAAAAATCAGATTGATGAATACTTAGGCGAATACAATGGCCCTGGCGTTCAACATCTCGCATTTAGAAGTCGTGATATTGTGGCCTCACTCGATGCAATGGAAGGTACGTCAATCAAAACTCTAGATATTATTCCAGAATATTACGACACCATTTTCGAGAAGTTGCCACAGGTGACCGAAGATCACGACCGTATCAAACATCACCAGATTTTGGTTGATGGTGATGAAGATGGATATTTATTGCAAATTTTCACAAAAAACCTTTTTGGTCCAATCTTCATTGAAATCATTCAACGTAAAAACAACCTTGGCTTTGGCGAAGGTAACTTTACTGCGTTATTTGAATCGATTGAACGCGACCAAATGAAACGCGGCGTGCTGTAATTTTATAGACACGAAGTGATACAGAAAAACCAGCAAAATGCTGGTTTTTATCATTTTAGGCCTTTACACTCTGCCATCTACATTCTAATCAAAGACCTTTCCAATGCCAGATTACGCCGTTCTCGCCGTGTTTATTCCAACGTTCTTTTTTGTGTCTATCACCCCCGGTATGTGCATGACATTAGCCATGACCCTGGGCATGAGCATTGGTGTCCGTAGAACATTGTGGATGATGTTAGGCGAATTAGTTGGCGTGGCCTTGGTCGCTATTGCAGCAGTACTTGGGGTTGCCAGCATTATGCTAAATTACCCACAGGTTTTTGATATTCTTAAATGGGTAGGTGGCGCATACCTTGGTTACATTGGCATTAATATGTGGCGCGCAAAAGGCAAAATGGCCATCATTACTGGCCTTGAAGTAAAAACCAGCCGCATGAGTTTAATCAGCCAAGGATTTATTACCGCGATTGCCAACCCTAAAGGGTGGGCTTTTATGATTTCGTTATTACCACCATTTATAAATGTCGATAATGCCGTCGGGCCACAACTCGCCGTTTTGCTTGGTATAATAATGATCACCGAAAGTGTGTCTATGCTGGCTTATGCTAGCGGCGGTAAAAGCTTACGGTTATTTTTAAGCCGTGGCGATAATATCCGCTGGATGAATCGTATTGCCGGAAGCTTGATGATTTTGGTTGGTATTTGGTTAGCACTAAGCTAACCCTTAAAGAGCAATGGATGTGTAAATTGCTCCATATTATGTTTTTGTATTATCAATTGACTTATACGGTAGTTGTTCACACATTTGTTGCATATAAATGTCGTTATGAGATTGTTCTTGTTTACAAAAATCACCGATAGCATCATTAAAGCCTTCATGAGCAATAAAATGACTTGAGGTAGTTTTAACCGGGCGAAATCCTCGCGCTACTTTATGTTCGCCTTGTGCACCCGCATCAAAAACGCTTAATTGATTAGCGATAGCGAACTCAATGCCTTGGTAATAACATGCTTCAAAATGGACATGGTCACATTCAGTTAACGCTCCCCAATAGCGACCATATAAATGTGTGTCTGAAACAAAATATAATGCAGATGCCACTAATTGTGCGTCACTATTTTCAATCAATAATAGTCGTATCATTGAGCCCATAGTTGCTGCAATTTGCTCAAAGAATGCTGCCGACAAATACCCTTTATGACCAGACCGCTTTAAATAAGTATTTTGATAACAACGTACAAAATTCTGCCACTGCTCTGCACTTGCCTTATCGCCATCAATAAATCGAAATTGTAGTTGTTGCCTTGCAGAAATTCGCTCTTTAGTAATATTTTTACGTTTACGTGACGTTAATGTACTCAGAAAGTCATTAAAATCGGCATAATTTTGATTATGCCAATGAAACTGACAACCAACACGCTCCATTACCCCTGCTTGTGCAAACTGTCGATGTTGCTCGGTATTGGTAAATAAACAATGCCAAGATGACCAACCATATTTTACGACAGTTTGTGATAGATAGGTTTGAATACCGTCAATCAAGGATTGCTGATCGTGTTTTGGTAATCTTGGGTCAATGCCAATACGCCGCCCAGAAGTGGGAGTGAAAGGTACACTACTCACAAGCTTGGGGTAATAGCCTATATTATGGCGTTCATATGCTTCAGCCCAAGCCCAATCAAAAACATATTCACCCCAAGAATGACTTTTAAGGTACAAGGGCATCAATGCAATAATATTATCACCATCCATCACCATAAGGTGCATCGATGTCCAGCCCGTTTCAGCACTAACACAGCGACTCATTTCCAGAGCAGATAAATATTCATGCCGGGTAAAAGGATGAGATGACCCGAAAAAGGTATTCCATACTGAAAGATCTATATTGCTAATACTATCAACAAATTTATATTGATACACTTGCGTTTGTGTTTGTTCCACCCACACCTACCCTATAATAATTAACACTCAAGCGTTAAAACTCATACCAATTATTGCTATCATGTGGCATGTTCTATCAAAGTATCTTCTCAATACACACCAAGGATTGATCGTGACACGATTCCCTAAATTAACACCGCTTTTATTGAGCACCGCATTAACACTCACGCTTTGTTATCCTGCGCTTCATATTGCTGACAGCCAAGCAAATGAAACTTCAATCTTCAGCGAAACAGCAACGGCTCAGCCAATCTATGCTAAGCATGGCATGGTTTCAAGCCAAGAAGCATTAGCCAGTCAAATTGGCGTAGATATTTTAAAACAAGGTGGTAACGCAGTCGATGCAGCCGTAGCGGTAGCATACGCACTAGCAGTAACCTTACCTCGAGCGGGTAATATTGGCGGAGGTGGTTTTATGCTAGTGCATTTAGCCGAGCAAAATAAAACCATTGCTATCGATTACCGAGAAACTGCACCAGCTAAAGCACACAAAGATATCTTCCTTGATGAACAAGGCAATGCCGTAGAGAAACTGAGCCGTGAACATGGTTTAGCCGTCGGCGTTCCGGGTACCGTCATGGGAATGGAGCTTGCGTTAACACAATATGGCACCATGAGCATGAAACAAGTTATCGCCCCTGCGATGACATTAGCTAAAAATGGTATTTCGGTCACCTCAGATTTGTCAAATTCTCTTAGTGGCCTTAAGCCACGCATCACCCAATGGCCTAGTTCTGCAGAGGTTTTCTATCATGCCGATGGAAGCGATTATCAAGTTAATGAAATCCTTAAACAGCCAGAATTAGCGCATTCATTATCGTTAATTGCACAAAAAGGCAGTAAAGGGTTTTATCAAGGTGAAACGGCTGAAAAAATAGTGACTGCAGTTAACAATGCTGGCGGCATAATGAGTTTAACAGACTTAGCTAACTACAAAGTCGTTGAGCGCGAACCGGTACGGGGTAATTATCGAGGCTATGAAGTGGTATCGATGCCGCCGCCATCTTCAGGTGGTATTCATATTATCGAAATGCTCAATGTACTTGAGCAATTTCCCATTGATAAATTAGGCCACAATACCGCAAACACTTTGCATCTTATGGCCGAAACAATGAAATATGCCTATGCAGATCGAAGTGAGTATTTAGGTGACCCAGATTTTGTTACCGTGCCAGTTAAACAATTGATTAGTAAACAATATGCTAAAGATATTGCCAGTAAAATCGCCATCAATAAAACCACACCAAGTAGTGAAATCAAACCTGGAAATCTGGTACCATATGAGAGCGATCAAACCACCCACTTTTCGATTATCGATAAATGGGGTAATGCAGTTGCTAACACTTATACCCTTAATTTCAGTTATGGTTCTGGCTTAGTCGCTAAAGGTACTGGCATTTTATTAAATAATGAAATGGACGACTTTTCGGCTAAACCCGGCACCCCCAATGGTTACGGCTTAATTGGTGGTGACGCTAATGCTGTAGAAGGAAATAAGCGCCCTCTTAGTTCAATGAGTCCGACTATGGTAATGAAAGATGGCAAACCATATATTGTTACAGGTAGTCCAGGTGGTTCGCGAATTATTAATATCACTTTGCAAATGATTATGAATGTTATCGACCATCATCTCAATATTGCAGAAGCAACAGCCGCGGCACGAATGCATCATCAATGGTTACCTGATTTTATCTGGGTAGAACACACATTAAATCAAGATACTATTTCATTACTTGAAGCCAAAGGACATAAAGTTAAAGTCCAAAACGCCATTGGTAGTACCCAATCAATAATGATGACCGAACAAGGCCTTTTTGGCGCTTCAGATCCAAGACGTTCAGGTTCTGCTGCTATCGGCTACTAACCTTCGTAAACGGCCAATTATAGAATGATAACGATTTTTATTTATCTAAAGTCGTTATCATTATTGTTTATAATTCATACAATTTAATTATTATTTTTCCGATATCGATATTTAAAATCAATTTTTTATAATAAGAATTATTTTGTATAAACCTTGTGAGTAACAATACCAAATAAACGTTCAAGATTATCAATCGGAATTTAAAAATAAATAATCGATTTATAATAAACTGCAAATCAAGAGGTTGCATGCAAAAAATCTAATAAGACAAATGATATTTTTTTGTTTAAAACGCAGCGCTAGTTTTTTAAATATTTACTGTCAGAATAATTACCCCTTTGATTAAGTTAATTCACTATTAAGTAATAATTAATAATTTTATGTAATTATTGAAGCTGTTATTATAATCAATATTCAACACTTAAATAAATAAAGGACCCATGCAACTAATTAATTTTAAAATCAGGCATAGAATTGCCCTACTAACACTTGTCGCTATTGTGTCATTTATTATTTCATTAATAATCAACCATCAAACAGGGGAAGATAATGCACAACGATTAAATGGACTTCAAACTCAGTTATATCCAGCCCTTAATTTCGCGACCATAAACCAAGGGTTATTACTGCAATTAGATCAGACAATTCAGTCAGCAATAACCACTGGTGAAGAAGACAGTTTAGACGTTGCGAAAACGATGGTTAAAAAAATTACCGATAACTTAAATGAGTTAGCCATATTACTGCCAACTGAAGCTAATAATACCCAACAATGGGTTCGCGATATTACACTTTATTATGATAATGCCAGAAGCCTAGCAGCTGAGTTTATTAAAGATGATGTCGATTTCAATAAAATAAAAATCCAAGCCGCTGATAACGCTAAACGCTACCAAACCTTAGTAAAACAATTTGCACAAAAGAAACAAGAATTAGCTAAGCAGTTTGAACAACAAATACAAACCACTATCGCCAGTACTGAACAAGCAGAAAACAGTGTAATGCTAATTGGTATTGTGGCTACGGTTGTGATGATTGCCGTGGGCCTTTTAGTCAATCGATCTATTATCAGTACCATCGACAATGTGACACAGTCATTACGAAACATTTCGGAAGGCGAAGGAGACTTACGTTCACGAATTAAATACCAAGGTAAAGATGAAATAGCTGACCTTGTTTATTGGTTTAATCAATTTATTACTAAACTTCAATCTTCCTTTGCCGATACTAAGCACACGACAGAACATTTAAATGAAGTAGCCAGTGCATTACTTAACGGCAGTCAACAAAGTGAAGTCAATGTGACTCAGCAAAATGCGGCTATCGAACAGATTTCTCATGCTATGAAAGAAATGTTTGTCAGTGTGACTCATATAGCTGAATACGCATCGAGTGCTGCATTGGAAGCAGAGAATGCCAACACAGAAGCAAAAAAAGGGTTTGTCATCGTCAATGATGCGGTAAATACCATCAAAGAGTTGGCTGATGAAGTGCAAACAACAGCCGTTGTGGTGAACCAATTAGATGCTTTTACCCATAAAGTAAACGATATTTTGGGGAGCATAAGCAGCATTGCAGACCAAACAAATTTATTGGCTTTAAATGCGGCCATTGAAGCAGCTAGAGCGGGTGAACATGGTCGTGGATTTGCCGTAGTTGCTGATGAAGTAAGAACATTAGCTTCTCGCACACAAACATCGACACAAGAAATACAAAAAGTACTTAAAGAATTAACCACGACCTCAAAGCAAGCTGTTGATGCTATGCAACGAGGCATTAAAACTGCGGATAAAGGTGTTAAATCAACCTCTATGGCAGGTGATGCCCTTACAAGTATTACACATAAAGTGAGTGCGATATCAGAAGTAAACGACCAAATTGCCACCGCTACTGAAGAGCAACACAATACTTCTGTTTTGATCCAGCAATATGTGACCGAAATGGAAAGTGGTGCACAAAAAGTCAGGGCGACAACCGCTGATATGGGGGGTATTAGTGTTGATATCCAAAATATAAGTGAAAGGCTACAATCAATTACAAATCAATTTAAGGTATGAGATTGATTGTAAATGCAGTACCGAAAACAAAAATATAAGCCCAAAGGGCGTATGAATGATGATAAAGGAGTAACACCATGCAATTTAATGTAAAAGTATTATCTGTTGCTGTTTCGATGGCTATGATCCCTAGCCTAGCGATAGCGGATGAAGCTGCTGATGCTAAAATAGCTAAACTCGAGCAACAAGTACAAACTTTGCAGTCGCAACAAAACGCCAATTTAGCCGATAAATTCAATTTTAATGGCTTTATTAGCGGAGCTTATATTAGCTCTGATAATGATGCTGGCTACAACGGAGCCGATACTAGTGCTGATTTCAATCAAGACAGTAAATTAGGTTTTCAAGGCACTTTTAACATTACTGACAGCACTCAAGCTGTATTACAGTTAATGATGCGCGGTCAATACGATTGGGAAGTTGAGGCTGAGTGGGCATATCTTTCTCATCGTTTCGAAAACGGTGTTAAAGTGCGCGCGGGTAAATTACGCGTGCCTTTATTTATGTATTCTGACTATTTAGATGTTGGTTATGCACAACTCTTTTCCCGTCCTCCAGTAGAAGTATATGGCTCAATCCCATTTTCTTCATATACAGGTGCTGGTGTGTCATACGATGTTGAATACGATGACTCAACATTAACCATGCAAGCCTTTGGTGGTGAGTCAGATATTAAAAACTCAGCAGTTGAACTAAGTAACCTTATGGGTGCTAACGTAAGTTGGACTGATGAAACTTGGACTCTACGTGCAGTATATGCTCAAGCACAGATAGATGGGCCTGTTGTCGATGAAGTTGATGTAACTTTGGCACCGAATGTAATCACTCAAGCTAACTACACTGTGTTAGAACTTGATGATGAAACGGCATCATTCGTTGGTGTTGGCGCAAGTTACGACAATGGTGAAGTCATTGCAATAACTGAATGGACTCGCCAAGAAATTGATAATGCCTTTCCAGATACCGACTCAGGTTATTTAACTTTAGGTTACCGTATTAAAGCATTTACTCCTTACGTAACTGTTGCCTATACCAAAACACAAGACAATGATGAACGTTTACCGTTATCTACTGCTGCCGCAACACAAATGATTGCCTTTAATGTTGAACGTACGGCATATAGTTTAGGTTTACGTTGGGACGCTATCGATAACGTCGCGATTAAATTTGATCTCACTTACGCTGATGACTTTGGTGATACTTCTGGGGGCCTAAGTTCAAATGGCTACGATTCATCTACTGGCCAATTTGCCTATGATGACACCTTAGTTTACACCGTTAAATTCGATGCAGTATTTTAAGGAGTATAGCAATGAAGAAGTTATTAACTGTTTTAGCTATAAGCCTATCAGCTGTTGTATCAGCTAATGCGGCTGTCGTTGTAATTGGCAATCCTGCTGCTAGTGATTTATCAGCAAATGATGCTAAAAAAGCCTTTTTAGGCAAAGGTGATTCTTCAGTCGTAGTTTACGAATTAGAAGAAGGTAATCCTACTCGCAGTGAATTTCATCAAGCTGTCACTGGTAAGTCAGATGCACAGCTCAAAGCATTTTGGTCTAAACAAGTTTTTACTGGTAAAGGTACTCCACCAGCGACTGTTACTGGTGCAAGCGCAATGAAATCTGCAATTGCGACTAATCCAAATGCTATTGGCTATATTGATGAGGCAGATGTCGATGCTTCGGTAAAGGTCATTTTAAAGCCATAATATAATGCGGTGTTAATTACACCAATAAATGTATTATTAATCAGTCGAGCAACCTAATGGTTGCTCGGCTTTTTTTGTTACAAACTAATCACAAAATAGTGAATAAAAATAGGTAGAATTTATCCTGGAAATATACATTAAAAATTAAGTTCGTTTAATAGCCGCTTTATTGTGACTAAAAGGCTTAAAAAAAAAGGAAAAATTATGAAGGGCTCATCCCTTAAACCACTTTTCGCCAGCATTGCCATTGTATTTGCTTTAAGCGCCTGTTCTTCCCAAACGACAGAACAAACCACCGCGATGAATTTATCTGCTGCGCAAATAAAACAACAACATGCTGACAATCCATTTTTTAAACCTTATGGTACATTTTTCGAAATACCTGATTTTGCAAACATCACTACAGACGATTATCTTCCCGCTTTTGAAGCCGGCATAGCCGAACTACAACAACAAATTAGTGCTATTGCCAACAATCCACAAACGCCAACCTTTGCCAATACGATTGAAGCGATGGAGTTTTCAGGGGACTTATTAACTCGAGTGGCCAACGTCTTCTTTAATTTAACGGGTGCAGACACCAACGACGCATTACAGGCAATATCCAAGCAGATTTCACCCAAGCTTTCATCATCACAAGATGATATTTATCTTAATGATAAGCTGTTTAAACGAGTTAAAGCCGTTTATGAGCAACGTGATAACTTGCCGCTTAATACTGCACAAGCTAAGTTACTCGACGATACATACAAATCATTTACCCGCGGCGGCGCCAATTTATCTGCAGATGATAAACTGAAACTTCGAAGCTTAAATGAACAAATTGGTAAGCTAAGTCTAACATTCGGCGACAATGTATTAGCCGAAACCAATGACTTTCAACTTATCATCGATAACCAAGATGATTTATCTGGCCTACCACAAGATGTGATTGACACTGCAGCACGCAAAGCAACTAGACTTGGCCATCCTGGTAAATGGATTTTTACTCCGCATCGTCCGTCAATAACCCCTTTTTTGACCTATGCAGATAATAGACAGTTGCGTGAAACACTTTACAAAGCGTATGTTTCTAAAGCCAATAACAATAATGAATTCGATAACAAAAAAGTTCTCGCTAAAATTGCCTCATTACGAGCGCAACGAGCTAAACTTATGGGTTACCAATCTCATGCTCATTTTGTGTTAGAAGAACGTACAGCTAAGACCCCAGAAAATGTTTATGGCTTATTAGATAAAGTGTGGCCAGCTGCATTAAATCAAGCTAAAAATGAAGTGGCCGATATGCAAGCACTTGTCGATGCTCAAGGTGCAGGCTTCGCCATAGAAGCATGGGATTGGTGGTACTATTCAGATAAAATTCGAGTGGCAAAATACAGTTTTAATGAGCAACAAACCAAGCCTTACTTTTCACTTGAAAGTACATTAAAAGGCGTGTTTTACACTGCTAATCGTTTATATGGTATTACCGTAAAAGAACGTACAGATTTGCCCAAATACCACCCAGACGTTCGCACCTGGGAAATATACGATAAAGATGGTAGTTTGATGGCGGTATTTATGGGGGACTATTTTGTCCGTCAAAGTAAACGCGGTGGCGCATGGATGAACTCGTACCGCCGTCAATATAATATGAACGATGTTGAATCAAAACCCATTGTCGTTAATGTACTTAACTTTCCACGCCCTGCCGGAAACGAACCTGCGTTATTAACCTTTGATGAAGCAAGTACCCTGTTCCATGAATTTGGCCATGCCTTACATGGCATGTTGTCAGATGTGGAATATCGCTCACAATCTGGTACCGCTGTGCCCCGCGACTATGTTGAGTTTCCTTCACAAGTAATGGAAAACTGGATGACGCAACCAGAAGTGTTGGCCCAATTTGCTAAACACTACCAAACGGGTGAAGTAATACCACAGTCATTGATTGAAAAAATTCAAGCTGCAAGCCAATTCAACCAAGGATTTTCCACGGTTGAATACATGGCGGCAACCTATTTAGATCTTGATTGGCATTCGCTGCAAGATAGCAACGTTCGTGATGCGGCCAAGTTTGAAATGGCCTCATTAAACAAAATGGGATTGATTAATGAAATAGCACCCCGTTATCGTAGTACTTACTTTTCACATATTTTTGCAGGCGGTTATTCGGCTGGATACTATAGCTATCTGTGGTCTGATATTCTCGGGGCCGACGCCTTCGAAGCCTTCAAAGAAAATGGCATATTTGATCCTGAAACCGCACAAAAGTTCCGTGACAATATTTTATCCAAAGGTGGCAGTGCAGACCCTATGTTGTTGTATAAACAATTTAGAGGAAAAGAAGCCGGCATAGAACCACTGTTACGCAGCAGAGGTTTATTAAAAGACAAGTCTTAATATTTTGACTTAACTCTTTTTTACAATATTATTCGTGATGGCTTTTGTAGCATTGCGAATTTTTTTATCATTAAAGTTAAAAATTTCCTCTTTAAAAGACAATTTACATTTAACGATATTTATCACAACGAATAAATTTTGCATATAGCAGTCCGCTTCTACTGAAAAATCACACATTTAATATTCATTAAAACAATCCCCTTGTCACCCATCATCTTTGATGCTGGTTAATTGTGCAAACAGACTCAGTTTTTCAGTTTGAGGCGCCTTGAATTGAAAAACCTGAGTGACTCTGAACTGACCAGATATTTAATGAGATTGGGATTACTGGCCCAAAAGGCGCAGAACTCCCGTTGAATGACCAGATAATTGTTTGAATAAGTATATTTAGGGCTTCACCACAATTGATTCATTAATTATGCTTATAATACGAATTTTTTCATTTTGTTATTAATATAGGTAAGGAATGCTAACATTGCGTAAGAGGCTTAAATGAAAAGAATTCGCCTCGGGGCCTGACTCCGCATATCCACAAAGAAAATGGGACACCCTTTAAAAAGTAGAATAAACTTTCTCTAGGCCAACTTATTAAAGGTTTCAAAAATATAAGTGGGAATAGGTTAACTTAACTAGCGACAAAAATGATATGATAATCAGATTAAAATAAAACAACTTCTTTATATTAATAAAAGTTATATCTTATGAAATTAAGTTTCTAATGAGTAACAAAAATGATAAACACGAACAGTCTTCACGCTAATCTAATTAACAGTGAAGGTACTGAGCAGCGTTAGATCTTCACAAAAACAATAGGTTACTCATATGTACGCCAGCTTAACTATTTAAATTACAGTTAAGTTTACATTCTGACACTTCCGTGATTATCTTTAAATATCAGTTTATTCTTTAATTTATAATTTTATCAACGTTATAGCTAATGGCAAAAACTAACTGGTACATTAATAATGTTAAATAATTTATAAATATTATTACTTTTGTTACATAGATGAATTAAATAACACCGGGAATTTACAAAAGCACTCAGTTAAATAATTATTAATCGAGAATAATCATATTAACTCATTAATGTATTTATTAGCTTAGCCTGATTTCGTATACTGATTGAAAACACTATATTTATTATTCTATATAGTAAATATAGTGTTCTATATAGTAAATATAGTGTTCTATATTGGTACGGTATCTATATTGGTACGTTATCTATTTAGGAAAGATGATGAATATAAAAAAAACTCTAAACAACTCCAGAAGAAAATTTTTAAAAGAAGCGACAATCGCTATTTCAGTAGTCGCTATGGCCCCGAATCTAGTTATACCAACCCTTGCTCAACCTTTAGATATTGATTTAGGGGAATATAAACCAAGCTACTTTTCTGCTAATGAATGGGCATTCATCCTAGCAGCAACCGATCGCCTTATACCTGCAGATGCTACTGGACCCGGTGCTTTAGACACTAATGTTCCGGTATTTATTGACAAGCAAATGCAAGGGAGATTCGGTAACGCTCTAGATTGGTATATGCAACCGCCATTTTTATCTGCTAAACCAGAAATGGGCTATCAATCATCTCTTACACCTGCGCAAACCTACAGACAAGGGATTAAAGCAACAGAAGATTACTGCCATCAAACCTATCAAAAATCCTTTGCAGAACTATCAGACAGTGAAAAAGACATGGTGCTTAGTCAGTTACAATTAGGTGAAATTCAATTTTCTGATCTTAGCTCAATGCAGTTTTTCTCTTTCTTATTACAGAATACCAAAGAAGGCTACTTTGCAGATCCTATTCATAGCGGCAATAAAAATTTAGCGAGTTGGAAAATGATTGGTTTTCCAGGGGCTAGAGCCTCATTCAAAGAATGGGTAGCTTACCCTAATGTTGAATACCCACTTGGACCTGTAAGTATTGAAGGAGAGAGGGGATAAATATGACTCGTCAAAATAAACCTGTAGATGTTGTACTAGTAGGACTTGGTTGGACAAGTTCAATTATGGGAATGGAAATGACTGAAGCGGGTCTAGAGGTACTCGCTCTTGAACGTGGTAAAGATCAAAATACTGTACCCGATTTTGCTTATCCTCAAATGGCAGATGAATTGACTTATGGAGTACGTTATAAATTGATGTCAGCCCCTGCTGACAGCACAGTAACCGTTCGCCACTCATCTCAAGATGTTGCCGTACCTTATCGTCAGTTAGGCTCCTTTTTACCTGGTAATGGCGTTGGTGGGGCCGGAACTCACTGGAATGGTCATACTTGGCGACCAATGCCAGAAGAATTACGTTTACGCAGTTATGTAGAAGAGAAATTTGGTGCCGATATTATTCCTGAAGATATGACAATTCAGGATTTTGGAGTCTCCTATGAGGAATTAGAGCCTCATTTTGATTTCTTTGAAAAGATTTTGGGTGTGTCAGGTACAGCGGGTAACATCAAAGGTGAAATACAACCCGGAGGCAACATATTTGAAGGCCCTAGACAAGCACCTTTTCCGCTTCCCCCATTACAACGAACCCTCAATGATACTGTTTTTGAAAATGCAGCTAAAATAAAAGGTTTTCACCCATTCCCTCTGCCTGCTGCGAACGCATCGGAAGCCTATAAAAACCCTTATGGAATGCAATTAGGCCCTTGTAACTATTGTGGATTCTGTGAACGTTATGGGTGTATTAACAACTCAAAAGCCTCTCCTCAAACTTGTGTGTTAGGTGCATTAAAGCAACGTAAAAATTTCTCATACCGAACTGGGTGTGAGGTGATCAAAATCAATAAAGACAGTTCTGGTAAAAAAGCAACTGGCGTTACTTATATTGATCCCAATGGTGACGAAGTCTTTCAACCCGCCAATTTAGTCATTGTTGGTAGTTACGCTTATCACAATGTCCGTTTATTATTATTATCTGAGATAGGTAAACCTTACGACCCTGTCAGTAATACAGGAGTCGTTGGACGTAATTACGCTTATCAAATGGTAGGTGGAGCAACGTTATTTTTTAAAGACAAAAACTTTAATCCATTTATTGGTGCGGGTGGCAATGCTACCGTAATAGATGATTTTGGTACCAATCAAATTGATTTTAAAAAAGAAGGTTTCATTGGTGGTTCGTATATTTTTGCCGCAATGACAAACGGCCAGCCGATTAGAAATATGCCTTTGCCCTCAGGAACTCCGAGCTGGGGAGCTGATTGGAAAAAGGCCGTTAAAGCTAATTATGGTCATACTATGACGATAGGAACACACGGTTCCAATATGTCATATAGAGATTGTTATTTAAGTTTGGATCCAACCTATAAAGATAAACATGGCTTGCCAATGTTATCGATGACTTTTAATTGGAAAGAAAATGATATCCGCATGACTCAATTTATGAAAAAACAAATTGAAGGTATCGTCGAGGTTATGAAGCCTGATCATGTAGATTATAGTTTTAAAGACTTTGGGTCTGAATACGATGTCCGTCCTTATCAAACCACTCATAATGTTGGCGGCGCTGTTATGGGTACGGATCCAGCAACGAGCGTATTAAATCGCTACCTACAAAGTTGGGATGTACATAATGTATTTGTCATGGGATCCAGTGCGTTCCCGCAAAACATTCAATATAACCCAACAGGGTTAGTCGGTGCGTTAACCTATTGGTCTGCAAAGGCAATTCGAGAAAAATATTTACCTAACCCTGGCCCATTGGTACAAGTATAGGAGCAGTGAACATGAAGTTATCATTATTCTCATTACTAAGCTTGGCAATAGCAATGGGGAGTTATAGTAGTACGTCTATGGCTCAAGATTTACAGCAGGATCTCATTAAAAAAGGGGAATATTTATCTAATGCTGGCGACTGTGTTGCTTGCCATACCAGTGAAAATGGTGAAAAATTTGCTGGCGGAAGAGCCGTTGACAGCCCTTTTGGTCCCATTTACTCCACCAATATAACCCCAAGTAAAACGGCCGGGATCGGTAATTACACATACGAAGAATTTGAACAATCTTTGCGGCACGGTATTCGTGCAGACGGTGCTTTTTTATACCCTGCAATGCCTTATCCTAGTTATCAAAAAATAACTGATGAAGATACTAAAGCCATGTATGCGTATTTCATGCATGGGGTTAAAGCTGTCGATGTTGAAGCGACAGAAACATCTCTAAGCTTTCCTTTTAATCAACGTTGGGGGATCCGTTTTTGGGATTGGGTAGCGACAGATGATGGCGCATTTGTGGCTGATCCTAAACAATCGGAAGAACACAACCGTGGGGCTTACTTAGTTCAAGGGTTAGGTCATTGTGGTAGTTGTCACACACCAAGGGGCATTATCTATCAGGAAAAATCTTACGACCATGCTAATAAAAGCTTCTTATCTGGTGCAGATATTGGTATTTGGCATGCTCCAAGCTTGCGTGCAGGAAACAACACCAATTTAGAACATTGGTCTGTACAAGATCTAATGGATTACTTTAGCACTGGACGAAATTATTATTCAGCAGTAGCAGGTGAAATGACCGATGTTATTCAATATAGTTTAAGTCACTTAACTAAAGATGATTTGCACGCCATGGCAATTTATTTAAAAAGTCAATCAGGCCAGAAGAGTGCAAAAAGCGAAGACACTTCTGCCCCAGGAAACACCACAAAGTTACTTAATTCCGCTAAGGTTGATATTAACTCCGGTGCACGATTGTATTTAGATAATTGTAATGCATGCCACTTTACTGATGGTGCGGGTGCCCCACATGTTTTCCCACAACTTGATGACAATTCTTTGGTGAATGCAGAAAATCCAGATGGGTTAATTCATATCATCTTAGCGGGCGCACGATTACCCTCAACAACGAATGCCCCTGAAGCAATCGAAATGCCCGGCTTTGGTTGGCGGTTAAACGATAAGGAAGTTGCGACATTGGCGACATTTGTTCGTCAATCATGGAGAAATAATGCAACAAAAGTTGACGCTGATGAGGTTAAAGAAATAAGGCAAACAATCTCCAGTGAAGTATTAAATAAAAGTGCACCTCAAGTTTATTGATAATTCATATTAACAAAAGTTATGGGTAGTATGGTTTTTAAACGTTAATTTTAAACCTGCTACTCCATTTCTATCTGATAAATATAAACCTTTCTTTTGTTGTAGATTTACCTTAACAATAAGTGGGTCAAATTCTGAAGGATCCCCACTTATTTAATAGGATGTTTGTGATTCACTTATTAAATGTTGAAGCATCTTAATCGCTGTTGATTTAAAAAATTGGTTAGAATGTTCTGCTAATCAATTTAATCAAATTGACCCAAGCGTCAGTGCACCACAAAACCTGATTAACCGCACTGGTCATCCAACCTATAACTTTGACGTTATTGACGGCTTAACTTACAAAATTGATGACACTCAACCGACTAAGTTTGATCGCAATTGTGAAGTGGTTGACGCTGATGCCAATCGCATTGTCGACTTAGCATATACCTCGGCTGATGGAACGGTTATTACGGGTGAAGAGTTAGCGACGATGTCTTTTGTAGTCGCATCAAATAACTACCGTGCCTTTGGTGGCTCATTTGCGGTTACGGGCTCTGACCACGTAGTGCTTGAACTTCCAGACACTAACCGAGATGCACTATCTGCTTATATCACTGCAGAATCACAACCTAATGCAACCGGTGGATATGACGCAATGGTTGATCCAACAGCTGATTACAACTGGGATTTTAAAACTATAGACAATGCCACTGTTGCATTAGATATTCGTTTTGAAACTCAAGATAGTGCTGTTGCTGATCAGTTTGTTGCTGATAATCAACAACGTAAAATGGTTAAGTTGCCTACAACGGCAGATGTTATAGCTGGCTTTGCAATTTATAGCATCGATCTAACTACACCTGTTGCTGCGAAGTAATTACTCGCGGACTAAATTCAAAAAGGCGCTTTATGCGCCTTTTTTTATATCTTTAGCGACTAATCTAACTCAAACAAATGACCCATCTTTTGAATATGTTCTAGGGGCACCTGATGTTGGTTTCGTAATGCACACAATTGTTGATGTTCAGCATTTTTAGGCTGACCCACTAACACCACTCTAACTTGATAACCTAACGCTCGAGCCGCAGCTTCATAAGCCATAAACTCCCACTTAGCAACATTAGTATTATCGCAAATCACTACAGGTTCACTACGGGCTAATGCCACAATAAAAGCCGTTAAATTAGCTTGGTGATATCGAGGAAGTTTTTGCGGATTGAACCGATACTCACCTTGATGAAAAAAATAAAAATCAGTTGAAAAGTAACCGTGCTGACGAATATGAATCGACAAGTCTGCGCCTAATGAATCAATATAATGCTCCACCCAATGTGACTTACCACTGCCTGGCAGGCCACGCATAATGATCGCCACTTTCGGATTATTAGTATCACATGTTGAATGACTAGTCTGGTTTGTCACTGCCTATCACCTTGCCTGCCAAAATTTGTTCTACTAATTGTGGGACAATCTCCCCTGCTTTACCGGTTAAATGGTATTGGAACTGACTGTGCCTATCGGCTTCGACTAAATTAACCTCTACAGTTTGCGCGCCATGGTGATTAGCTGCATCGACAAAACCGGCAGCTGGATATACGGTCCCAGATGTGCCAATGGCAATAAACAAATCACAGTGGTCTAATGCATCATGAATTCTATCCATACCAAATGGCATCTCACCAAACCAAACAATATGAGGTCGTAAACGTTTTGCCGGAATACAACACGTACAGCAATTATCGACACCAAAAGGTTCTCGTAACACAAAAGTTTGTAATGATTGTGGGCAACGCCCTTTGGCAAGTTCACCATGCATATGTAAGAGACGCAGCGAGCCTGCTCGTTCGTGTAAATCGTCGACATTTTGAGTAATGACTAACAATTCACCATCAAATTCAGCTTCGAGTTTAGCTAAAGCAACATGCGCAGCATTAGGGGCAACGTCACCACCATTTAATTGCTCCAAACGTGTATTATAGAATCGTTCAACAAAATCGATATCTCGAGCATATCCCTCGGGTGTTGCAACATCTTCAATATGATGTTCTTCCCATAATCCATGTTGATCTCGAAATGTTTTAATCCCTGACTCAGCAGAAATCCCCGCGCCGGTCAGTACCACTATTCGCCGGTACATGTTATGTCCTTTATTGTTATTAAACACCGCTTTTATTCTGTAAATATATCTCTTTATCGTACAAGATCATCGAGCACATTTGTCAATTAATTCCCCAAATGGACATATGGTCTAGCCAATTGATCATATATTATTACCTAAGTGGTGCAATAATCCCTTAGTATAAGTAAGTTTATTGAATACCTTTTAGTGATATATCGCAAATAATATCAACATAAGTGCGTGTTTTACTAAATATTCTGTATATAAGTTGATTAAGCGCCTTAAGAGGTTTATGTTTTTAAATTCAAGACATATAATGCTTACATTATCCACCGATGAACCGATGGGTTCTGCAATCAAGAGATTAGCAATGACAGATGGAAATCAAGCGCTCAAAAAAGCCGGATTAAAAATAACCCTGCCGCGAGTTAAAATTCTAGAACTGATGCAAGAACCAGAAAATCAGCACATCAGTGCGGAAGACTTATATAAAAAATTACTCGAAATAGGTGAAGAAATTGGCCTTGCTACCGTATATAGAGTACTGAACCAATTCGATGATGCAGGCATTTTAAATCGCCATCATTTTGAAAGTGGTAAAGCGGTGTTTGAAATGTCAACACAGCAACACCATGACCATTTGGTGTGTTTAACCTGTGACAAAGTGATTGAATTTACTGATGATGTGATTGAACGTCGCCAAGATGAAATTGCGATGCGTCATAATATTAAACTCACTCACCATAGTTTGTATCTTTATGGTCACTGCACTAACGATACTTGCGACCATGCAGATGAATAAATCTCTCCCGAGATGTTAATCAACAAAAAACCAGCGTATATGCTGGTTTTTTATTGGTTCAAATACCTGTTTACACGAATTCGATACCTTATACCAACCAAGTAATCCATAAGCTAAAGCTCAATACAGATAGTAATGTTGATAATACCACTGTGCTACCTAAAGTTGATTCATGCTGTTTAATCTCAGTTGCAATGAAATAAGCGTTGATACCTAACGGTGAAGCACTCAATAACACCAACATAGCCGTATTTTGTGCCGAAAGTTGAAATACCACTGCAGCCATTACGTAAACAAAGGCGGGTAACAATAAAATTTTTATACAACTGGCCATTAATGCTAAGCGCCAACTTTCACCTACTCGATAGAAACTGAGGTTGGCACCGAGTACAAATAATGCACATGCCAGAGCAGGCTTAGCTAATAGCGCTAACCCATCATCAAGTTGTTTGCCTAAATCAATGCTTAACCCATTAGCGATGATGCCAAGCCCAATACTTAACACCACTGGATTTAATACCATAGAGCGCGTAAAGCGACGCCAAGAAAACCCTTGTTGTTCCGCCCGAGCCGCTAAAACAAACGTTAACGCGAACAAACATGCGCTATGAAAAGTAATGATCATCAATACAGGCCCAATCATCGCCTCACCTAACGAAGCGGTAATAATGGGCAACCCAACTAAAACCGTATTGGAATAACTGCACCCTAAGGCGAAAACCGCACTAGCATCACGTGTTTGCTGATCACTAGGGCTGAAGTAGTGATTAAGTTGATAACCCAACGTAAATATCACCAACACAGGGAGGTAAAAAGCCACTAATGAATATAAATCGATACTTTGCGCTAGTGGTGCCGCCAGCATATTAGTAAATAAAAAAGCAGGGATGCAGACAAAAAAAGTGAATTTGCTAATTCCGGCAATGTGCTCTTTAGTAAAAAAGCCTTTCCAAGTTAATAAATAGCCTAAAGCCACCATAAAAATGATTGGAAAAATGATACTCATGATGGCCATAAATAATCAAACTCATGTAAAAAGGTAATAAAAAAGGCGCCTAAGCGCCTTTTATCTAGCAAGGTAATTAATTACCAGCCAGTTTTAGTACGTAATGCTTTACCAATGTCAGCTAAAGAGCGAACAGTAGTTACACCAGCAGCTTCTAAAGCAGCAAACTTATCAGCAGCAGTACCTTTACCACCAGCGATAATAGCGCCAGCATGGCCCATACGCTTACCTTCTGGTGCAGTAACACCAGCAATGTAAGAAACCACAGGCTTAGTCACGTGTGCTTTGATATATTCAGCCGCTTCTTCTTCAGCATTACCACCAATTTCACCGATCATTACAATCGCTTCTGTTTGTGGATCGTTTTGGAACATTTCCAATACGTCGATGAAGTTAGTACCAGGAATTGGGTCGCCACCGATACCTACACAAGTAGATTGGCCGAAACCTTCATCAGTAGTTTGCTTAACCGCTTCGTACGTTAATGTACCAGAACGAGAAACAATACCGACTTTACCAGGCTTGTGAATGTGACCAGGCATAATACCAATCTTACATTCACCAGGAGTGATAACACCTGGACAGTTAGGACCGATCATGCGAACGCCAGTTTCTTCAAGCTTCACTTTCACTTGAAGCATATCAAGTGTAGGAATACCTTCAGTGATACAAACGATTAGCTCAAGGCCTGCATCGATTGCTTCAAGGATAGCGTCTTTACAAAAAGGTGCAGGTACATAGATTACAGTTGCAGTTGCACCTGTTTCAGCTACGGCATCTTTAACAGTGTTGAATACTGGAAGACCTAGGTGAGTTTGACCACCTTTTCCAGGAGAAACACCACCAACCATTTGCGTGCCATAAGCAATCGCCTGTTCAGAGTGAAAAGTACCCTGACCACCAGTGAAACCTTGACAGATCACCTTGGTATCTTTATTAATTAAAACAGACATTTATTTGCCCTCCGCAGCTTTAACAACTTGTTCAGCCGCGTCAGTTAGACTTGAAGCCGCGATGATATCAAGACCAGACTTAGCCAATACTTCACGACCTAATTCGGCGTTAGTACCTTCAAGACGAACAACCACTGGAACTTTAACGCCAACTTCTTTAACCGCACCGATAATACCTTCAGCGATCATATCGCAACGTACGATACCACCGAAGATGTTAACTAATACTGCTTTAACATTGCTGTCAGAAAGAATGATTTTAAAGGCTTCAGCAACACGTTCTTTAGTTGCCCCACCGCCAACGTCCAAGAAGTTTGCTGGCTTGCCACCATGTAAGTTTACGATGTCCATTGTACCCATTGCTAGGCCGGCACCGTTAACCATACAACCTACGTTACCGTCTAAAGCAACATAGTTTAATTCAAATTTAGCAGCATGCGCTTCACGAGCATCATCTTGTGATGGGTCATGCATCGCTTTGATTTTTGGTTGACGGAATAACGCGTTACCATCAATACTAATCTTGCCATCTAAACAATGAAGGTTACCTTCAGTTGTGATAACAAGTGGGTTGATTTCTAATAATGCGAAATCATAATTAGTGAACATGTTCGCTAAACCCATAAAGATCTTGGTAAACTGCTTCATTTGAGTTGGGTTTAAACCTAACTTGAAACCAAGGTCACGAGCTTGAAAAGCCTGAGGACCTGTTAACGGATCAATGATAGCGGTATGAATAAGTTCTGGCGTTTCTTCAGCCACTTTTTCAATTTCTACCCCACCTTCAGTCGACGCCATAAACACAATGCGACGACTACTACGATCAACAACTGCACCTAAGTACAATTCATTGGCGATGTCAGTGCAGCTTTCAACAAGAATTTTAGCAACTGGCTGACCTTTAGCATCAGTTTGGTATGTTACTAAATTTTTGCCTAGCCAATGTTCAGCGAATGCTCTAATTTCGTCTTTACTACCGGTAACTTTTACGCCACCTGCTTTACCACGGCCGCCAGCGTGTACTTGACACTTAACAACCCATAAATTTCCGCCAATGTGACCAGCTGCTTCAACTGCTTCTTGAGCAGTATCACATGCAAAGCCTTCAGAGACTGGTAAACCATATTCGGCAAATAAAGATTTTGCCTGATACTCATGCAAATTCATGATGATCTATCCATATACTTCAAATCAAATCCAACTGGCTCATATTGAGCCAGCGACGAGGGGTTTATCTACTGTCTTATAAATCAAGTAGTAGACGAGTTGGATCTTCTAAGAAGTCTTTAATAGCAACTAAGAAGCCAACTGACTCACGACCATCAACAATACGGTGATCGTAAGAGAGTGCTAGGTACATCATAGGCTGAATAACAACCTGACCATTAACTGCCATAGGGCGATCTTTAATGGCATGCATGCCTAAAATTGCGCTTTGTGGCAGGTTCAAAATTGGCGTCGACATTAGTGAGCCGAAAACACCACCGTTAGTCACAGTGAAGTTACCGCCAGTCATGTCTGCAACAGACAATTTACCGTCACGACCTTTGATGGCTAATTCACGAACTGCTTTTTCAATTTGAGCCAAGCTCATGGTATCAGTATCATGTAAGACAGGTGTTACCAGCCCACGAGGTGTTGATACGGCAAAACTGATATCGAAATAGTTATGATAAACAATCTCATCACCATCAATAGATGCGTTAACATCTGGGAAGCGTTTTAACGCTTCTGTCACGGCTTTGATATAGAAAGACATAAAGCCTAAACGAATACCATGACGTTTTTCAAAAACTTCTTGATACTGTTTGCGAATATCCATAATTGGCTTCATGTTGACTTCGTTAAACGTCGTCAACATAGCCGTAGAATTTTTCGCTTCTAAAAGACGTGTTGCAATGGTTTTACGAAGACGTGACATTGGCACACGCTTCTCACTACGGCCTTCTAATGGCGCTACAGGTGCAACTGGCGCAGCTGTTTTCGCTGGTGCTGACTTAAGGAATGCATCAACATCATCCTTGGTCACACGTCCACCAATACCAGTGCCTTTAATTTTACTGGCATCAAGATTATGTTCAGCAATAACACGACGAACTGATGGGCTTAATGCATCATTAGATTCATCAGTAGAAGCGTCAGAGGCAGCAGCAGAAGGCGCTGATGCTTCAGCTTTAGTCACTTCTTGGCCAGACACAACACCAGGAACAAAGTTAGCAATAACTTGTTCACCTAAGACGGTGTCACCTTCTTGGAATAACAATTCAGAGATTGAACCGTCTTCTGGCGCAACCACTTCTAATACAACTTTGTCAGTCTCGATATCAACTAAGTTTTGATCGCGAGTCACCTGCTCACCAGGTTTAACATGCCAAGTAGCAATAGTTGCATCAGCAACAGATTCTGGTAATACGGGTACCTTAATTTCGATACTCATGGAAAGCTTCCCTTATATAAATTATCTATTACGACAGTTTTAATGCGCTATTTACTAATGATTCTTGCTGCTGTACGTGCAACCCAGGATAACCACATGCTGGTGCAGCAGAAGCTTCACGACCGGCATAAGTTAATTGAGCACCTGCAGGAATATTAGCCCAGAAATGATGTTGACTACAGTACCATGCACCTTGGTTTTGCGGCTCTTCCTGACACCAAACAAAATCAGTAACATGTTGATATGTTGCTAATGCTGCACGCAGTTCCACATCAGGGAACGGATACAGCTGCTCAACACGTACAATGGCAACGTTGGTGACATTTTCTTTGCGACGTTTTTCGAGTAACTCGAAATAAACCTTACCGCTACAAAATACAACGCGGTCCACTTGGCTGGCATCTAAAGTATCAATCTCACCAATGATATTTTGGAAAGTCCCTTCAGCAAGCTCTTCTAGGCTAGACACAGCCAATGGATGACGAAGTAAAGACTTAGGCGACATGACCACTAATGGACGACGCATAGGGCGAACAACTTGACGGCGCAACATGTGATAAACCTGCGCCGGAGTTGATGGCACGCACACTTGCATGTTGTGGTTAGCACATAATTGCAAGAAGCGCTCTAAACGTGCACTTGAATGTTCAGGGCCTTGACCTTCATAACCATGAGGTAACAGCATAGTCAAACCGCATAAACGGCCCCACTTTTGCTCACCAGATGATAAGAACTGGTCAATCACTACTTGAGCACAGTTAACAAAGTCACCAAACTGCGCTTCCCAAATGGTTAATCCACCCGGTTCTGCAGTTGCGTAACCGTATTCAAACGCTAATACAGAGGCTTCTGATAATACTGAGTCAATAATATCAATTGGCCCTTGTTCATCTGCCACATTACGCAAAGGTAAATAGGTAGTACCGTCATTTTGGTTATGCAACACAGCATGACGATGGAAGAATGTGCCGCGACCAGAGTCTTGACCAGTAATACGTACGCGTTTTTGGTCTTCAAGGATAGAAGCATAAGCCAAGGTTTCAGCAAAACCCCAGTCTAATAATTTCTCTCCTGCCGCCATAGAGGCGCGATCAGCACAAATTTTAGCAACACGTGACTGTAATGTGTGGCTTTCAGGAATATCAACCAACTTATTGGCTAAATTCTGTAAGCGCTCCATAGACATTGAACCAGCGTATTCTTCATCCCATTCGCGATTAAGATACGGTGTCCAGTCAACGGTGTGCAACGTCATAGGACGCCATTCTTTCACCACACAATCACCAGCATCTAATGCATCACGATAATGATTAATCAAACCAGTCACTTCATCGGCTGGAATACTATTTTCAGCGATTAATTTATCGGCATAGATTTTACGTGGCGTAGGGTGTTTTTTGATTTTAGCGTACATTAGCGGCTGTGTAGCGCTAGGTTCATCAGCTTCATTATGACCATGACGGCGATAACACACTAAATCAACGACCACATCACGATTAAACTCATTCCGGTAATCCACGGCAAGTTGAGATATAAACGCAACTGCTTCCGGATCGTCAGCATTGACGTGGAAAATCGGCGCCTGAACCATCTTAGCAATGTCAGTACAGTATTCAGTTGAACGTGTATCAGCATGATTAGATGTGGTAAAACCGACTTGGTTGTTGATAACAATTCGAATGCTACCGCCCACACTAAAACCACGTGTTTGAGACATGTTAAATGTCTCTTGCACAATACCTTGCCCGGTAATAGCAGAGTCACCATGAATGGTAATAGGCATTACCTGAAGACCATCTTTACAACCACGACGGTCTTGACGCGCACGCACAGAGCCAATGACCACAGGATTAACAATTTCTAAGTGAGATGGGTTAAAGGCTAAGGCTAAATGAACATTGCCGCCTGGTGTTTCAAAATCAGATGAGAAACCTTGATGATATTTAACGTCACCAGAACCATGGATGTCGGCGTGTTTACCCGCAAACTCATCAAACAGTTCAGCAGGACGTTTACCTAGCACGTTAATAAGTAAGTTTAAACGACCACGGTGAGCCATACCTACAACGATTTCTTTAGTACCTGCTTCGCCAGCACGATAAATGATTTCGCGCATCATAGGAACAAGCGCATCACCACCTTCTAATGAAAAACGTTTAGCTCCAGGGAATTTAGCACCTAGGTATTTTTCGATACCTTCTGCCGCATTTAACCCTTCAAGAATTCGCTTTTTAACGTTTTTATCATAATTGGCTTTACCTAATGTCGGCTCAAGACGTTGCTGGATCCAACGTTTTTCATCGGTATCAGTGATATGCATGTATTCAGCACCAATTGAGCCACAATAAGTGCTCTTTAATGCATGAATAATATCAGCCAACTTCATGGTCTCTCCGCCCAAGGCGAATGAACCAGTATTAAACTGACGCTGCATGTCTTCAGCGGTTAAGCCGTGATAAGCAGGGTCGAGCTCCTGAACAACTTCACGTTTCCACAATCCTAATGGATCTAAATTGGCATTTTGATGGCCACGAAAACGATGGGCATTGATCAATTGCAGGACTTTAACTTGTTTCGCATCTAGCTCTGGATCGCTGACGCTGTTAGCGTTTTTTAAGCGACCTTCTAGGGCTAAGCTACGGAAATAGTCACGAACTTTAGAGTGGGCAGTTTCGGGTACATCTACTGAAGTACCATTAACCGGAGGGAGATTATCAAAAACGACCTGCCAATCAGCAGACACTGACTGTGGATCTTCTTGATAGGCTTCATACATCTCTTCTACGTAGGTCGAGTTCGAACCACTTAAATATGACGACTCGAGCCAGGCTTTCATGATGCCTTGGTGCATTGTTATTCCTTTCAAACTTGATACACGTACTAGCCATAAACATAACAGTGAGTAACTTAAGTTACATCACACGTAGACTGACATTATCTTAACAAGATAATGTCAGGAGGTATTGCATAAATACACAAAAGAGCCATCTCCATAATGAAGATGACTCTCAACAGAGCTAATAAGTCAGACTATTTTGCTCTTCTTTATGCATTATACGGCTCGCTTAAGTAACATTGACTTGATATGACCAATCGCTTTAGTTGGGTTTAATCCTTTAGGACAAACATCAACACAGTTCATAATGCCATGACAACGGAACACACTGTAAGCATCATCTAGTTCAGATAAACGCTCCTCAGTTGCCGTATCGCGGCTGTCAATCAAGAAACGATAAGCATGTAATAAACCAGCTGGACCGATAAACTTATCCGGATTCCACCAGAAAGATGGACAAGCGGTAGAACAACATGCACACAAAATACATTCATATAAACCATCTAAATGAGCACGCTCTTCAGGTGATTGTAAATGTTCGCGAACAGGCGCCTTTTCATCATTGATCAGATAAGGCTTAATTTTTTCGTATTGCTTGTAGAACTGAGTGAGGTCAACGACCAAATCACGAACTACTGGCATTCCTGGTAAAGGACGGATTTCAATTTTCTTCCCTTTAAAGGTCGATAATGGCGTGATACACGCTAATCCATTTTTACCATTCATGTTAACACCGTCAGAACCACACACACCTTCACGGCATGAACGACGGAACGCAAGCGTTGGGTCTTGTTCTTTCAGTTTAATTAACGCATCCAGCACCATCATGTCAGAGCCATCAGGCACTTCCAGGGTGAAATCCTTCATGTAAGGCTTGGTATCTACATCAGGATTGTAACGATACAATGCAAATGTTAATTTCATCTTTGCAACTCCTGCCTAGTAGGTCCGTTTTATCGGTGGAAACGCTTCACGTAATTTAGGTGACATGTTGACATCGCGTTTGCTCATCGCTTTAGTCACTGGATTAAACAAGCTATGACATAACCAATTTTCATCATCACGTTCTAAATAATCTTCACGAGAATGCGCACCACGGCTTTCTGTACGGAAGTTAGCGGCATAAGCTGTTGCGAGCGCAGTTGCCATTAAGTTATCTAATTCTAAACACTCAATACGTTGAGTATTAAATTCGGTAGAATTATCAGATAACTTAGCATTTTCAAGGCGTTTTTGAATCGCTTGAAGCTGTTCTAAACCTTCTGCCATGGCTTCGCCACTACGGAAAACAGAGAAATTTAACTGCATACACAATTGAAGATCTTTACGGATAACCGTAGGGTCTTCACCGTCTTTGTTGCTTTCCCAACGATTAAGACGAGCAAGTGAAGCACTAATGTCTTCGTCTGATGCTGCTTTTGGATCAGGTGTTGCATCTAACGCTTTACCTAAATGCTGACCTGCAGCACGTCCAAATACCACTAAATCAAGCAGTGAGTTACCACCTAAACGGTTCGCTCCATGTACGGATACACAAGCAATCTCACCGACAGCAAACAAACCTAATACATCTTCTTCAGTGCCATCATCATTCTTACGAATAACTTGACCACTCACTTTAGTCGGTAATCCGCCCATCATATAGTGACACGTTGGTAATACAGGGATTGGACCATCGGCTGGATCGATATGAGCAAAGGTACGTGACAATTCACAAACACCAGGAAGACGAGCTTCTAGGGTCTCTTTGCCTAAATGATCAAGCTTCAGCAACAAATACGGACCTAATGGACCGTCTAAACCACGACCTTCACGAATTTCAGTCATCATTGAACGTGCAACCACGTCACGTGATGCTAAATCTTTCGCGTTTGGTGCATAACGTTCCATGAAACGCTCGCCGTCTTTGTTTAGAAGATATCCACCTTCACCACGACAACCTTCAGTAACCAAAACACCTGCGCCAGCAATACCCGTAGGGTGGAACTGCCACATTTCCATATCTTGTAACTGAACACCAGCACGTGCCGCCATACCCACACCGTCACCAGTATTGATATGAGCGTTAGTGGTAGAAGCATAAATACGCCCTGCTCCACCTGTTGCTAGAATTGTTGCTTTGGCTTTGAAATAAACAATATCGCCTGTTTCAATTTCAATTGCAGTACAACCAACAACCACGCCATCATCGTTTTTAACCAAATCTAAGGCATACCACTCAGAATAAACGTCAGTTTTATGTTTAACGTTTTGTTGATATAAACAATGAAGCAGTGCATGTCCTGTACGGTCAGCTGCTGCTGCAGTACGTGCTGCTTGCTCGCCACCAAAGTTTCTTGATTGGCCACCAAAAGGACGTTGATAGATAGTGCCGTCTTCGAAACGAGAAAAAGGTAATCCCATTTGCTCAAGTTCGATAATGGCTTCAGGACCGGTTTGACACATAAACTCAATGGCTTCTTGGTCACCGATAAAATCGGAACCTTTAACCGTATCGTACATATGTTGTTCCCAATGATCTTCGTGCGCGTTACCTAATGCTACGGTGATACCACCTTGAGCAGAAACGGTATGTGAACGAGTTGGAAACACTTTAGATAAAAGCGCACAGCTCTTACCTTCTTTAGAAATCTGTAATGCTGCTCGCATACCCGCACCGCCGGCGCCGATTACGATTGCATCAAATTCGCGTACTGGAATACTCACTTAAACACCCCACATTATTACAATGCCTGATGCAGCATAACTTAATGCGATCAAAACAAAGGTAAACTGTAAAACCCCGCGTAATGCAGTATTTTTGACATAATCAGTCAATACTTGCCATACACCAATCCATGCATGAATAAGTAAAGCAAGCAAGGTTATTAGGGTAAAGACTTTCATCGGAAGTGAGCTATACAAACCACTCCAAATTTCAAAAGTTAATGGGGCACTACACGCGATAAAGCCAACTATGAAAATAGTATAACAAGCGAGAATCACTGCACTTGCGCGTAATAGAATATAGTCATGAACACCACTGCGTCCAAAACTTGATGCATTTATTACCATACCCAAATCCCCGCTATGATTGAAAAGGCCGCTGCTATAGCAAAAGTAGCCTTAGCTGATGCAGTACCTGAAGCTAACTCTTCCCAACGACCAGTATCCATTACCAAATGGCGTATGCCACCTAATAAGTGATAACCCAACGCAGTTAGAATTCCCCAAAGGATGAACTTCATCACGAAACTATCGAACAAGGATTGTACGCTAGCGAAACCATCTGCTGATGTTAAAGTCGAATTTAACAACCAAAGAAGGATACCAATAGCAAATAGCATGATCACACCGGAGATGCGGTGCAGTATTGACGCGATCGCTGTCGCAGGAAAGCGAATCGTCTGCAGGTCTAGATGGACAGGTCTTTGCTTTTTCACGTTCTGCTCACTCAGCTCCATTGAGCCTTATTTTTGTTATAAATCTATTCTTTGCTTAACCATTAATAATTTGCATATAGCAAAGCATTCTCTAAACAAAAAATAGACTGCTCTTAACGCCTAAAACAGTTGAGAAAACAACAATTAGTTTATAATTTAATCATTTCCAAACTGTGACGCTCGTCGCCATTAGGGACGCAGGCAAGTATACTCGTGGGAATTGTCAAATACAAACCTCACATTATGCAAAATAAGTTTTTTTAGTGTTTTTTTTATTCTAATCCAAGCGCAGAGCGGTTTTCAGAGGACATATACCATGGTCTAACAAATTTAAACGCTTATTTAAATTGAAATGTGATCCCGATCCACTGTAAAGTAATGACCGCTTAACATGCCGCACTCATATAAAGAATGAAGTAAGGAGAACGGGGTATGGCTGATAATATAGCCAAATTAGAGTTACCAGGAAACGATTCAATCGACCTACCTATTAAAAAAGGTACTGAAGGTTTTGATGTTATCGACATCAGTAAACTTGGAAAAAAAGGGTATTTTACCTTCGACCCAGGCTTTCTAGCTACTGCATCTTGTGAGTCAGCAATTACTTATATCGATGGTGATAAAGGTATCTTGTTACATCGTGGGTATCCAATTGAGCAACTTGCAACTGAATCGACATACTTAGATTTATGCTACTTGCTTCTTTACGGTGAATTACCGTCTAAAGTCGATTACGAACAATTTGTCACCACAGTGAAACAACACACTATGGTTAATGAGCAAATTGCTTTCTTCTTCAGAGGATTTCGTCGTGATGCACACCCAATGGCAATGCTATGTGGTGTAACAGGTGCATTATCTGCTTTCTATCAAGACTCTCTAGATGTTAACAATCCAGAGCACAGAGAAATTGCAGCTTATCGCTTAGTGTCTAAAATGCCGACCATTGCTGCAATGTGCTACAAATATTCAATGGGGCAGCCATTTATTTACCCACGTAACAATTTAAGTTATGCAGGTAACTTCTTGTCGATGATGTTTGCTACTCCGTGTGAAGAGTACAAGGTCAACCCAGTGATTGAACAAGCAATGGACCGTATTTTTGTACTGCATGCTGATCATGAGCAAAATGCATCAACATCAACAGTACGTTTAGCAGGTTCATCAGGCGCTAATCCATTTGCATGTATTGCAGCGGGTATAGCTTCGTTGTGGGGCCCAGCTCATGGTGGTGCTAACGAAGCTTGTCTGCAAATGCTAGAAGAAATCGGCAGCGTTGATCGCATTCCTGAGTTTATCGAGAAAGCGAAAGACAAAAACGATCCATTCCGCTTAATGGGCTTTGGTCATCGAGTTTACAAAAACTTCGACCCACGCGCTAAAGTGATGCGTGAAACGTGTCATGACGTGCTTAAAGAACTTAAAGTGGTTGATCCATTATTAGATGTAGCAATGGAACTTGAGCGTATCGCCCTTGAAGATGAATACTTTATCTCTAAGAAGCTATACCCGAACGTTGATTTCTACTCTGGTATCATCATGAAAGCCATTGGTATCCCTACCAGTATGTTTACTGTGCTATTTGCATTGTCACGTACTGTTGGTTGGATTTCACATTGGAAAGAAATGTTAGATCAACCAGGCCATAAAATCAGCCGTCCACGTCAGTTATACACTGGTGAATCGGCACGTGAATTTGTGAGTCTTGATAAACGTTAATCGTTTTGATTAATGTGATAAAAAAGCGCCGAAAGGCGCTTTTTTTGTATTTTAAGCCCATTCATTTGTCCCCATTGAATTAAATACACTTACTACTAGCATGCAACCATAGCCTCGAAGTCGTTCTACCTCTTATTCCCTAATTAATTTACTTTTTTATTGATCGTGTTATTAAATCTTTTTCATAACCCATCATGCAGGAATAACCAATCACACCATAAGTTAACCATTTTAACTAATTTAACATTACCAAACTCACTAACACCAAACATTAAGCCAACATAAATCATTGCTGTATAACATGTATTTAACATGGCATGGTTAATGCTATATGGTGAGTAATTAACATTGATTACAAATGATAACGTGACGTTTAACTGCTTAAATATAACACTAAGTACATTAGCGTCATTTAATTCAAAAAATAATAATTGGCAGGTACTCCCATGGACAGGTTCATCAACATAAAAAAAATGGCAATTCCTTTATTTTGTATAGCAGCACTTAGCGGTTGTGGTGACGAAACAGAGCAAGTAAAAGAAGATGAAAAATTTGCTATCCCAGTTGAAACCGCACTGGTCACTACAGGCAATGTATCCTCTTTTTACAGCACGACAGCAACTCTCGAGGCTCCAGAAGAGTCACATGTGATGAGCCGCATCGCAGGGATAATCGAAACAATTAACGTTGAGGAAGGCGATCGGGTTACCAAGGGGCAAATACTTGCGGTAATTGATGCCAAGCGTCAACGCTATGATTTCAATCGTTCAGAAGCCGAAGTGCAGATTATTCAGCAAGAATTAAATCGTTTAAACAAAATGAATAACAAAGAGTTTATTAGCCAAGATGCTATGGCCAAACTCGAATTTAATTTACAAGCAGCCAAGGCACAACGAGATTTAGCAGAGCTACAAGTTAAAGAAAGCCAAATAACCTCACCCATTAATGGTGTTGTTGCTGAACGCTATGTTAAAACAGGCAATATGGCCAAAGAGTTCCAAGAGCTATTTTATGTCGTTAACCAAGACCAACTTCACGGTATATTACACCTACCAGAACAACAGCTTGCGAGTTTACGAGTTGGTCAGCAAGCCAGTATTATTCAACAACATCAAACTGCAAACGCCAAAATTATTAACGCTAACGTGTTACGCATCAGTCCAATAGTGGATGCTCAAAGTGGTACGTTTAAAGTAACACTAGCAGTACCCAATCAAGATGCAACATTAAAAGCAGGCATGTTTACTCGGGTTGAACTTAAATACGACACCCACCTTGATGTACTTACCGTGCCTTATAACGCATTAATCAACCAAGACAACACCCAGGCTTTGTATGTCATTAAAGACACCAAAGCACAACGACGTGAAGTCACCTTGGGCTACCGTGAAAATAACACGGTTGAAATTTTATCGGGTGTGGAAGATGGTGAACAAATTGTCATCCGTGGCCAACAAAATCTCAAAGATCAATCATTAGTGGAAATTATTACCCCACTTAGCTTCGCAGCTATTCGATAACGGAGCGGGATAATGTCAATAATTAACACTTCAGTTAAACGCCCCGTCACTGTATGGATGTTCATGTTAGCTGTAATGCTTTTTGGCATGGTAGGGTTTTCTCGCCTCGCGGTAAAATTGTTACCAGACTTAAGCTATCCCAGCGTGACAATACGCACAGCCTATGACGGTGCCGCTCCGGTTGAAATTGAACAGCTGGTATCAAAACCTATTGAAGAAGCTGTAGGGGTGGTAAAAGGACTCCGGAAAATCAGTTCAATTTCACGTTCTGGCATGTCTGATGTTGTGCTCGAGTTTGAATGGGGCACCAACATGGATATGGCAAGCCTTGAAGTACGTGAAAAAATCGACACTATCGAACTTCCCTTAGACATTAATAAACCATTATTACTGCGTTTTAACCCCAATCTTGATCCCATCATGCGCTTAGCTTTTTCTGTACCCAATGCCGATGCGGAACAATTAAAGCAAATGCGAACCTTTGCAGATGAAGAGTTAAAACGACGTTTAGAAGCCTTATCCGGTGTTGCTGCCGTAAGGTTATCCGGTGGGTTGGAGCAAGAAGTTCACATTGAATTAAATCAACAAAAACTAAGCCAATTGAATCTTAATGCCGACCAGGTTAAGCGTCGAATCAATGAAGAAAATATCAACCTTTCAGCAGGTAAAGTGATTCAGGGTGATAAAGAATACTTGGTCAGAACCTTAAATCAATTCAACTCACTCGATGAGTTAGGTCAAGTCATTATCTACCGAGATGGCCAAACCTTAGTCAGATTATCTGATATTGCGGTGATTAGTGATGCCTACAAAGAACGCAGTGATATTACTCGTATCGGCCAGGTAGAATCGATTGAGCTAGCAATATACAAAGAAGGCGACGCCAATACCGTTGCTGTTGCGCAAAAGCTACGCTCTGAACTTGAAAAAATCAACCAAGCTAATGAAGGTAATAAATTAAAAGTTATTTATGACCAATCTGAGTTTATTGAAAGTGCAGTGAATGAGGTAACTTCTGCAGCGTTATTTGGTAGCTTACTGGCAATGCTGGTGATTTACCTATTTTTACGGGATATTATTGCCACCTTGATTATTTCTATCTCGATTCCCTTCTCGGTTATTGCCACCTTTAATATGATGTATTTTGCTGATATCAGTTTAAACATTATGTCACTAGGCGGTATTGCGTTAGCGATTGGTTTATTGGTCGACAATGCCATTGTGGTTTTAGAAAACATAGACCGTTATAAAGCTCAAGGCATGAGTAAAGTTGAGGCAGCCGTCACTGGATGTAAAGAGGTCTCTGGTGCCATTTTTGCATCTACACTTACCACGCTGGCAGTATTTGTACCTTTAGTGTTTGTCGATGGCATTGCTGGAGCCTTATTTTCCGACCAAGCTCTCACTGTCACGTTCGCCCTACTCGCCTCATTATTTGTCGCTTTAACAGCCATTCCCATGTTGGCATCACGTCAAGGTTTTACTAGCCTGCCGCAACCGGTTGAAGTGACCCAAAAGCCTAAACCAACAAGTCGCAAAGGAAAAATAGCTTATTACTTACTGGCAGTGCTGAGTTTTCCCTTTAAACTCTTGTTTAGCTATTTACCTTCAGGATTGTTAACCGCAATTATTGTCATTAGCCGTTTTATAAGTAGTGTATTTGGGCTGTTACTCAAACCCATCTGTGCTGGCTTTAACTACTTATATCGCATCGTAGAATCAATTTATTTCCGAGTGTTACATCACGCCCTACGCCACCAAGTACTCACCATTGTGTTAGCACTAATGGTGACCCTAGCCTCAAGCAGTTTACTGCCTAAGTTAGGTGTCGAGTTAATCCCGCCGATGAATCAAGGTGAGTTTTATGTCGAAATTTTATTACCACCAGGCACCGAAGTCAGTGAAACTGATGCCGTATTACAAAAACTAGCGCTGTCGATTAAAGACCGTGAAGATGTGAAACATGCTTATAGCCAAGCGGGTAGCGGTGGATTAATGACATCAGATACCGCTCGCGGCGGTGAAAACTGGGGCCGATTACAAGTGGTACTCGCAGACCCTTTAGCCTTTAACGTTGTTAGTCAGGTATTGCGAAACACAGCAAGAAACATTCCTGAACTAGAAGCTAAAATTGAACATCCTGAGTTATTCAGTTTTAAAACCCCACTTGAAATTGAATTATCAGGTTATGATTTAGCTCAACTCAAACAAAGCGCAGACCAATTGGTTAATGCCTTGTCTGAGTCTGACCGTTTTAGTGACATCAATACTAGCTTACGTGATGGCCAACCAGAGATCAGTATTCGCTTTGATCATGCCCGTTTAGCAGCGCTAGGAATGGATGCGCCGACAGTCGCTAACCGTATAGCCCAACGCGTAGGTGGGACTATTGCCAGCCAGTTTACGGTACGTGATCGTAAAGTGGATATTTTGGTGCGCAGTGAGTTAAGCGAACGCGATCAGATCAGCGACATTGAATCGTTAATTATTAATCCCAATAGCGCCCAACCGATCCCATTAAGTGCTATCGCCACAATAGATTTGCAAATGGGTCCTTCAGCGATTAATCGTATCAGTCAACAGCGAGTCGCTATTGTGTCGTCTAATTTGGCATACGGTGATTTAAGTGAAGCGGTGCTTCAAGCACAACAAATACTGACTAAACAGCAGTTCCCGAGTTCGATACAGGCCAGATTTGGCGGTCAAAATGAAGAAATGGAACAATCATTTGATTCGTTAAAAATAGCCTTGGTTCTAGCTATCTTCTTAGTATATTTAGTGATGGCCAGTCAGTTTGAGTCATTGTTACATCCACTGTTAATTTTAATTGCAGTGCCTATGGCCGTTGCAGGCAGCATTATTGGTTTATTTATTACCGGAACCCATTTAAGTGTGGTGGTATTTATAGGCTTAATTATGCTGGCAGGTATTGTGGTCAACAATGCGATTGTATTAGTTGACCGTATTAATCAATTACGCCAAGAAGGCAAGGATAAGCTAACTGCGATTAATGATGCTGCGCAATCTCGTTTACGTCCTATCATGATGACAACCCTAACCACTACTTTAGGTTTATTGCCCATGGCAATAGGGATTGGCGATGGCAGTGAAGTTCGTGCGCCAATGGCGATTACTGTGATTTTCGGTTTAAGCATGTCAACCTTGCTTACATTGTTAGTTATCCCTGCTTTATATGCGTTATTTGATCGTAAACAATATATCCAAAGCGACGTTGAGCTTAATACTGCGGAGACGCCAGCATGAACATAACTCAACTGGCGATAAAGCGCCCTGTCACCACCTGTATGTTTTTCTTGGCCATCATGTTATTTGGTATGGCGGCCAGTCGAATGTTGCCATTAGAAATGTTTCCAGGGATTGATATTCCACAAATTGTGGTGCAAGTTCCGTATAAAGGCTCCAGTCCTGCAGAAGTTGAACGGGATATCACTAAAGTTCTGGAAGAATCACTTGCCACCATGAGTGGTATTGAAGAGGTGCGTTCAGATTCAACCCAAGACGGTGCTTTTATTCGACTCAACATGAAATGGGGTCAAGACGTTGCCACCAAAAGTCTTGAAGCACGTGAGAAAATCGACTCGGTAAGACATTTATTACCAAAAGATGTCGAACGCGTGATGATCCAACAGTTTTCTACCGCCGATATGCCGGTTCTGACCATTCGCATATCAAGCGAGCGTGAACTCTCTAATGCATTTGATTTATTAGACAAACAATTGCGTAAGCCACTTGAACGCGTTGATGGCATATCAAAAGTCACCCTTTATGGCGTTGAACAAAAGCAGATTGAAATCCGGCTTGATGCCGATAAATTAATAGCTTCAAACCTTAATAGTCTCGATCTACGCACGCGTTTGCTGGCTGAAAACTTCGTCATCAGTGCAGGCACCCTTAGAGAAAACTCAAGAGTGTATCAAGTATCACCCAAAGGCGAATTTACCAGTCTCGATGATATTAACAATTTGGTCATAGTGCCAGGTATTCGCCTGCAAGATATTGCGATGGTGAATTATGCCCTGCCCGAGAAAATAGAAGGACGACATTTAGACCAAAAATATGCAGTGGGCATTGACGTATTTAAAGAGTCTGGTGCTAATTTAGTGGAGGTGTCTGATCGAGTATTAAACGTTATCGAACAGGTTAAGCAAGATCAGCAATTTAATGGCATCAAACTGTTTATCATGGAAGATCAAGCCTATGGTGTTAAATCGTCATTAAAAGACTTACTACTGTCTGGCTTAATGGGTGCGGTATTGTCATTTGGCGTGCTGTATCTTTTTTTACGTAACCTTAAAATGACCTTAGTGGTTATCTCATCTGTGCCGATTTCATTATGTATGACATTGGCTGGTATGTACTTTTTAGGCTACAGCTTAAATATTTTGTCGATGATGGGACTACTATTAGCAGTCGGCATGTTGATTGACAATGCGGTGGTGGTGACCGAAAGCGTACTGCAAGAGAAACAAGCAGCACACATTGACGACACTTGCCAGCTAAAAGCCAACCAACAAGCCGTGTTAACCGGCGTAGAAAAAGTTTCATTGGCAGTGTTAGCAGGCACATTAACCACCGCCATTGTATTTTTACCCAATATTTTTGGTGTTAAAGTTCAACTGACCATCTTTTTAGAACACGTTGCTGTCGCCATTTGTATTTCGCTGGCGGCTTCATTGTTAGTTGCAAAAACCCTTATTCCACTTATGCTTAATCACTTTCATTTTGAAGTGAAAGCCGCTAATGGCAATAATCACTTAGGGCGTTTTTATCAACGCAGCCTCACCTGGATTTTAACCCGGCCGAAACGTTCTGGTATCATCGCTTTGATGATATTGGTATCTACAGCATTGCCATTAAGCATGGTGCAACAAGATCAAGGTGATGGTGAAGGTAATGACCGTTTATACATTAATTACCAGCTAGAAGGTCGCCATAATCTAGCGGTCACTGAAGCCATGATTAATAGCATGGAAACGTATTTATACAGCAATAAAGACAAGTTTTATATTGATGCGGTTTACAGTTACTACGCCCCACAAGATGCACAATCAACCATTTTATTGCAAAAAGACATCCCAATAGACATTGGTGAGTTAAAGAAAATGATCCGTGAAGGCTTTCCTAAGTTTTCGATTGCTACGCCACAATTTGGTTGGGGCAACGAAAATAACGGTATTCGTGTGACGTTAACTGGACGCTCAACAACCGAATTAATTCGTATCAGTGAGCAAGTGATGCCACTACTCGAAGATATAGAAGGCCTAGTCGATGTACGTTCTGAAGTAAATGGTTCACAACAGGAAGTTATTGTCGTCATTAACCGAGAAATGGCTGCCAGACTGGATTTGACCTTAAGTGATATAGCATCGAACATTGCAATTGCTTTAAGAGGTTCACAACTACGTTCATTTCGTCATGATCTTAGCGGCGAATTACGTATCGAACTGGCCTATGACAAAAGCTGGCAAAAATCGCTGGAAAAACTTAAGCAACTACCGATTATTCGTCAAGGTGACCGAGTTTATACCCTAGACAGTTTAGCTGAAGCAACCGTGGTTCCACGTTTTGATACCATTCGACATTTTAATCGCCAAACAGCTTTATCAATCGGTGCAAACTTAGAAAACTTCACCACAGAAGAAGCACAAACCAAAATAACTCAAGTAATGGATTCAGTAAACTTTCCAAATGGATACGGCTATTCGCTTCGGGGTGGGTTTGAACGTCAAGATGAAGACCAGTCAATCATGGCGGTGAATATGATCTTAGCCATTGCGATGATTTATATTGTTATGGCGGCATTATTTGAATCACTGCTTTTACCAACAGCTATCATTACCTCGATCATGTTCTCCATAACTGGTGTATTTTGGGCACTGTGGTTAACAGGTACGCCGATGTCGGTAATGTCTATGATTGGCATACTTATTTTAATGGGTATTGTGGTGAATAATGGTATTGTGTTGGTTGATCAAATCAACCAAATGACTCCGGATTTAGATAAGCTAAGCGACACTATTGTCACCGTGTGTATTACCCGTTTGCGTCCAGTATTAATGACAGTTGCAACAACAGTGTTAGGCTTAGTTCCGTTAGCCATGGGAGACACCCAAATAGGTGGTGGTGGACCACCTTATTCACCAATGGCCATTGCGATCATTGGTGGGTTAACTTTTTCAACGGTAACCAGTTTGTATTTAGTGCCATTGTGCTACCAAGCTCTTTACTTAATGAGGCATAAGGCAGCTATTCGATTAGGCTTAGCCAACACTTTTGCTCAAAAACTGCTACCTTGGACTAATACTAATCGTTAATCGTCTTAGAATAATGCGACTACATTAGCTATTGCGTTAACGACAAGCTATCACAAAGCCTTAACAGCTATGTGATCTAATACGTTGAATTAGTAGTATTGATAACAACTAGCTCGCTAAGACAGTAAATAAAAGGGACAAACATGAAACTGAGATTCCAACGAAAAATTATTGGATTAAGTGCTTTTGCAATGTTGGCTTTCAGCAACGTTTTAGTGGCAGATGACACCATGAGTGATGTTACTATCACCTCGAAAAAACTAGATAATAATACTTATATGTTTATGGGTGCCGGTGGCAATATTGGTGTTTCTGCAGGGGACGACGGTATATTGATCATCGATGACCAATTTGCACCATTAGCCGATAAAATTACTGCCGCCCTCAATCAAATTCAACCCGGTGTACCGAAATACATAGTGAATACTCATTACCATGGTGATCATACTGGTGGTAATGCTCATTTTGGCGAGCAAGGTACAATCCTAGCCCATCATAATGTGCTCAAACGTCTTAGTGAAGATAACAGTACGCCCACCTCAGCACTGCCTGTTATCACTTTTGAAGAAAACATCTCAATACATTTCAATCACGATACTTTAGAAGTTATCCACCTAGGCCCCGGCCATACCGACGGAGACAGTGTTGTAATGTGGGAGAAAGCAAATATCATTCACATGGGCGATTTATACTTTAAAGACCGCTTTCCGTACATTGATTTAGCGGCGGGAGGTTCTGTGACGGGTTACCGAGAAAATGTTAGTTTAATACTCGACCGTTTAGACAATAAGACTAAAGTGATACCCGGTCATGGCGCGTTAGCCGATAAAAATGCACTGTTAAAATTTAAGCATATGCTTGATGACAGTATTAATTGGATGCGTGGTGAAATAGAAATGGGCCATGATTTAGCTACCATCAAAAAACAGGGCGTGCCAGCAAAATACGCTAATTGGGCTTGGGGATTTATCTCTGCAGACAAATGGATTGAAACCTTATATCAAGACCTATCCACAAAAACTTAAATGGCTAACCTATCTCGGTAAAATAAATATCACTGTCAACTTACATATAAAAGCTTGCTGTTCTAAGCAAGCTTTTTGTATAAACATCAACATAATTAAAGACAGAACAGCCACTATGCCAGTATCAAAGGCGCCTGTCTGAAATGCCATAATACCCAATATACTGGCTTCAAATCTTTTCCACCAATGTCACGAAATGGTCTAGCGAAATAATATAACCATTGCCAAGAAGCTAAAAACTGCTTGGCTTTTTGCCATATCATTTCTCCACCGGCTTTACGATAACAATCAATAGCTAGATTAATCGCACTATTCTTAGGGCCAATGTAACGATATAAGCTATGGATAAAGACTAACAAATCACGAACTTGTTGAGAAACAACAGATTTGTGTTGTTGATTCGCTTCAAAATCAATAAACTTCACCTCACCGGCTTGCCAGCTAATATCTCGCAATGCAGGACGACCATGAGCAAGCTGCATACTGTGAAGTTTAGCCAACGCAGCACTGGCATCGTTTAAAATTGGTTGCCACAAAATTTCATTTGTATGTTCAAGAAGATGATTAATGGTCTCACCAGCATCCTCGACCACCATATAACCGTCGCCAAAATCAACAACGGCAGGCACAGGAGCACCTAAATGACTTAAGGTGTTTAACACCCCAATTTCTTTATTTAGTGCCTCCGCAGAGTTTTGCTTTAACAAACGCATTGCACCGGCAAGCTGTTCAACTTGTTTCAACCAATAACGTTTCCCCTGAAACTCAAATGACACCACTCGCTCGCCACGATGCTCGCGAAAGACACTCGCTACACATTGTTGAAAGCTATCATTTTCAGCCATAAAAACCTACTCAACAACTTACTATTACTGATTGCTAAATTATCTTCCTCAGTTTTAAAACATTCAATTAAATTAATGTTTTTTAATGCTTATTTATGAATTTATAGCCTTCAATAGCAAATCTATACATACCTTTTATACAATCTAAAAACACAAAAGATACATTTTTCACCGCTGATATTAATTGCAATAACATTCACTTTTTAAATATTGACCAACAAAAAAACGCCCTTCCGGGCGCTTAGTCATCTCTACTCAAAAAAGCGATAAATAAGTTACTCTATCACCAGTGCCGTAGCGCGATTTTCCAATAATACTGGTATGCCTTCAGTAATTGGGTAAGCTAACTTATCAAACTTACAGATCAACTGTTGTGATTCTTTGTCGTATTCTAGCTTTCCTTTACATACTGGGCAGGCCACAATTTCGAGTAATTTTCTATCAAATGCCATGAGACAATCCTTTTTTAGTTTGAGCCACTTGTTGTAATCGGCTCAACATTGCGTGATCAAATTCTGAGTTAAGCTTCGCATTTACAGGTAAATACCACCAGTTTGATTGTGCAAAATCGCGACATTTAACCGCATCTTTTTCAGTCATTAATAATGAATGCTGCACAGATAACTCATTTAATTGCTTTGGGTCAAAAGCTTGATGGTCTGTAAATTCAATTGTTTGTACTACTTTATAACCTAACTGGCTAATACTATTAAAGAAACGTTGCGGATTACCAATGCCCGCCATAGCCACGACACTGTGCTGTTGACTAAATTCATCGTGTAGGTTGCTATCAACCTGACAAAGTGCAGCTGGCTCTAGTGTCATCAGCACTTCACCGTTCAGAGCAGGCCCGCCATTGTTTATCACGAAATCAACTGAATTTAACCGCCATAACCCCTCTCTCAAGGGACCTGCGGGTAACAAGCAGTGATTTCCATAACGCCGTTCACCATCAACGAGTGCTATTTCAATATCGCGTCCTAGCGCATAATGTTGTAAACCATCATCACTGATAATCACATCAACATCAAAGTCTGCTAATAACGTTTGTGCAGCCGCTATTCTTTTACTGCCTACAACCATAGGTACTTGAGTACGAGCAACAATCATTGCAGGCTCGTCACCTACATCACTGGCTTTTGCATTAATATTAACGGCAGCAACGCCATCAATATTAACCCCATAACCTCGACTTATCACACCTGGTTTATAACCATGTTGGCGCAATAACTCGATTAAATAAATCACCGCGGGCGTTTTACCACTCCCACCCGCCGTTATATTACCAACAACAATTACGGGTACAGGCAACACTTGTGCGTGCTTAAATCCGTAATTAAATAGGGCTCGCCTAATCGTGGATATTAACCAAAACAATCCAGACAAAGGTAATAAGAACCACTTGGCTTGATGACCTTGGTACCAAATGCGATGAATAAGCTGTTGCATCACAAACACCTAATCATTATTGACTGAACTGCATTTGATAAAGATTAGCGTAAATACCTGCTTGAGCGATTAACTCACTGTGATTACCGCGTTCAACAATTTTCCCTTGATCAATAACCAAAATTTCATCAGCACTTTCTATGGTTGATAAGCGATGGGCAATCACAATCGAAGTACGATTATGACGCAGATTATCTAAGCCTTTTTGAATCGCTTTTTCTGATTCGGTATCCAGAGCCGAAGTTGCTTCATCTAAAATTAATACCGGTGCATCACGGAGCATGGCGCGAGCAATAGCAATACGTTGACGTTGACCGCCAGAAAGCAACACGCCATTTTCGCCAACTTGAGTATCTAGTCCTTCTGGTAAGGTTTCGATAAATTCCATCGCATAAGCTAATTCAGCGGCATGGATAATCTGCTCTCGTGTGACGTCACCTGGATAGGCATAAGAAATGTTATTGGCAATGGTGTCATTGAACAGGGTCACTTGTTGCGACACTAACGCGACTTGATTACGTAATGATTTAAGCTGATAGTCATAAATACTGGTGTCATCAAGACGAATGTCACCGGTTGATAAATTACCATAAAAGCGGGTGATCAGACTGGCGATAGTCGATTTCCCAGAACCAGAACGTCCAACGAGTGCGACGGTTTTACCCGGCTTAACCTCAAAGTCAATCCCATTTAAAGCGGGCTTTTCTTGGCCAGGATAGGTAAAGGTGACATTATCAAAGGTCAACTTACCTTGTACTCGGTCAATACTAAACTCACCATTATCGGGTTCTGGCGCGGTATCTAATAATTCAAAAACTGTTGTGCAAGCTGCTATACCGCGTTGAAATTCAGCATTAACTCGAGTTAAGTTTTTAATCGGTTGCAACATAGCTAGCATGGCACCTAAAATAGCTGCAAATGTACCAGCCGTTAAATCAGTTTTCATGCTATCCCAAGTGGCTGCATACAGTACAAATGCCAATGCGAACGAACCAATTACCATAATAAGCGGCTGGCTAACTGACTGTGCGACTGCAAGCTTCATATTTTGGTAGCGATTACGATCGTTAACTTGGAAGAAACGATCAACCTCTGTTTTTTGGCCACCAAACACTAATACGTTTTTATGTCCCTTAATCATCTGCTCAGTAGTAGCAGTCACCCCACCCATTGCAGATTGAATCTGTTTAGACACTTTACGAAAGCGCTTACTAACAATACTGATCACTATTCCCATTATTGGGCCTATTACCAATATGCATAATGATAGTTTCCAAGAATAATAAAACATAATGCCTAACATACCGATGGCTGTCATGCTGTCACGGACAATTGAAATTAACGCACTACCAGATGCACGGGCTATTTGCTCCGTATCAAACGTAACGCGCGAAATCAAATTACCGCTATTTTCACGGTCGATATAACTCACGGGTAATCGCAGATAATGCTCAAACACTTGTTGGCGCATATCCATAATGAGTTGTGCACTCATATACGACACGCAATAAGTCGATACAAAGTTAGCCACGCCACGTAAGCTGAACATCAGAATGACCGCAATTGGAGCCATTAACATAATGTCTTTGTTGGCGTTAAAACCACCATGAGTCGGCAAGTCGACACCCGCAACTATTGTCGGTGTTTGGCTAAATCCCTCGTCGATAAATGGTTTAATAAATGCAATAAACGCCGCATCTACAGCACCATAGGTGATAAGACCTAGTACAGCCATAATAAACATGGTTTTCATTGGTACGACATAGGTCATCAAACGTTTGAAAACGACCCACATTTCATTTTTAGGTGATGCTGACATTGAATCCAATACTTAACTAACAAACATAAATGATATTCTACTCTGCTTTAAGTGACTCACCAAATCTAAACAAACGGTTGTACCAAAATGGGGCAATTTGTTGACGATAAGTGGCGACTTTATAGCCGTCAGAAGTAAAGCTGATGCTAATTTGGCCAACATGGCCCGTCTGTAAAATGTTGCTGCCATGAAGTTGATACCTATCCACAATATCTGACTTAGGAAAACCGTATTGATTAGAAAAGCCAGCAGTAAAAATGGCTAATTGAGGATTAACGCTATCGATAAACTCCGCTGTAGATGAAGTTCGGCTACCGTGGTGCGGAACCAATAAGATATCGGCCTGAATATTAGCATTATCCATCAGTAACATATGTTCTCTTGGGGCTTCAATATCGCCGGTTAACAATACCGATGATTGACCATCAAACAATTTAACAACACATGAACGGTTATTATCATTACTATTTGTCGTTAACTGGTTACTGATAAAACCTAATTGTACCCCACGCCAGTTTAACTGACCGTCACAAGTTTTCACGGGTCGTGATAAACCTGACAAGGTCGATGCAGCCATAGGGAAATCAGCTATCAATACCGCCTGCGGAAATTGCTTCAATAACACATTCAATCCACCAGCATGATCATTATCATCATGGCTTATCACAATAAAATCAATATAACGAATACCTCGACTAGCCAAAAATGGCAGTATAGCGCGTTGCGCATAGCTAAAATCTCCATATGCTGCGCCAGTATCGTAAATAACACCGTGCCGTCCTTGCTGTAAAACCACGGCCATACCTTGAGCTACATCAATCACATGCAGCTGCCAAGGTGTTGAGCGTAATGTCGACTTAGGCGTAGGTAAAAGATCATGAGCGACTAGCTTCACCATGATAATCGGTAACACCAAAATAACGACGATTAAACGATAAACAGATCTAAGCTTGTTAGGTACATAGCCGCGCAACATCAATAACATGGTCGCCAAAATAAAAAATAATAACCCTGCCAGTTCTTGTTCTGTCAACACCAGTTGTTTTAGGGGCAAGTGATCACTCAGCTGTAATAACCATCCAAATGGCTCCAGACTTAAATTGGCCCATTGAAATATCATCAGGCCAATATTTTGATGTGCCCCAGCATCAACTCCCGCTAACAACATAACAGACAAAGCCACCAACCAAATGCAGAAGCTCAGCATGGTTAACGGAATAACCACCAAACTAAACCAGGGAACTAACAGCATATTGAGCCAAATACTATGAGGGGAGATCCCACCAAACAATATGCCCTGCAATACACCAAGTAATAGCGCTAAACGCCATTGAATAGCCCACAATACACTCAGTCCACGGAGTATTTTATTTTTTATTAACTTGAATTTATTTACCCAAAATTTTGCGTTATGGGGTTGGAGGGAATCAATGCTTTGATGGGTATAATCTGCATCCAAGATTGCCTGTTGCTCAGTGACATCGGACTTAACCGATAATAAAATGATCATCAATGCGCAAAACGATAACCATAATCCTGCACCAAGTGATGCGAAAGGGTCGACTAATAGTACAAAAAATAAGGCATATGCCAGCCGATCCCAATGATGGCTAAATTGTTTTATAAAACTAAATATCAGCAATAAAAATAGCATCAATAACGCACGTTGTGTAGCAATAGCAAAACCAGATAAATAGCCATAACCCAACGTAAATAGTGCCGCAATCAACATCGCGAGTTGTATTTTACCTAAATGTTGCCAAGAAAAAGCATAACGGCTCAATCCAATCATTATGGCGTAAAATAAACCAAAGACGACCGATAAGTGTAAACCTGAAATAGCAACTAAATGCCCTGCTCCTGTCTGGCGTAATTGTTGCCAACGCTGCGCGGTTAACATGCTTTTATCGCCAAAGATTAACGCTTGTAAAATGTCGCCCTGAGAAAATTGTGACAGTATCGGCGATGACACAAGCATGACTTGTTGGCGCATAGACACACTATTGCTAATCAACTCAGCTTGCTTAATTCGACCTTTAGCAATAATGTGCCTACTAATGAAGTACTTTTGTTGATTAAAACCTCCTTGGTTTTGGATGCTTGTGATCCCTTTCAACTTCGCACTAAATTGCCATATTTGGCCGATCACAATTTTATCTGGCTTTTGCCATGTTAATCGGTAATATCGCTGCACATTGTTAAGCGCCAACGTCTCAAAAAAAGCGTCTTGCTTTGGTTCGGCAATAACGCGCACATCAAAACTAATCCAGTCGCTGTTTTGGCTAACTAGTGATACTATCTGCGCCTTAAACTCGATTTGTTGCGACTTTTCAGCATATTGATGCATATATAAGCTATGAAACAACAGGCTAAGCCAAATGACTGCGAATAAACAACCAGCCATAAGCGGCCCTTTGCGAATGCAAACAAGCATAACTAAGAATAAAATAGGCACACACCACATAGGTGCCAGCGAAGGCCACAACATCGCTGATAAAGAACAGGCGCAAAAGCCATAGATAAATCGATTCATAATGAATTAGTTAAGACATTAATCGACAAATATGCCAAAAAAATTTATACAAAAATATATGCCAAAACCAGAAACACTCCGTAATCATAAGTATTTACGGGTGTTTGGCACGCTATTACACAAGCCTAATCTTTGGGCGTTAAATCGTAAATCGGCCCCTGGGGCATTTGCGGTTGGACTATTTGTGGCGTGGCTACCGATGCCATTTCAAATGGTAGCTGCTGCTGGACTGGCAATACTGTTTAACGTAAATCTTCCCGTTGCAGTGGCACTAGTGTGGATAACTAATCCGCTAACCATGCCCATTATGTTTTATGGTGCATATTTATTAGGCACTAAAATCCTCGGGCATAAAGCACAGGCATTTCAATTTGAAGCCAGCTGGGCATGGATTGAAGCTTCGTTATCAACTATAGGTCCGCCCTTCCTCGTTGGTTGCATTGCGTTAGGTATTATTAGTGCATTGATTGGCTTTATTGTCATAAAAAGCATGTGGCGTTATTCAATTCTATTTAAATGGCAAAAACGTAAAGGCCAATAACGTTCAACAAATTGATTCATTTATTATAAAAAAGTCACTCTCGTGACTTTTTTATGGGTTATATTTTTATCACTTACAGATGTCGATTTAAATTTTTTGCCATCAACTTTGCCAAACGAGAAAAATCTGCAATCTCTTGGTCTGTTAATCCGCTTTTCATTATTTCATTAACGCGAGATTCTGCCGCAGACAAAACCGTAACAACGTCAGAACCTGCAGGACTTAATCCTAAAAAATAACTGCGTTTATCATGTGGATTATTTATCTTTACAACATATTCCAACTGAATCAGTTCTTTGATTAATCGCGCCAATTGCGCCTTATCAATCAAGGTTTTCTGCACTATATCATTTGCTGTATATTCTTTATCTTGGCTAGCAATGAGTTTCAACACGCGCATGTGTAAAGGTGTTAAACCAAACCCTTCACTATCAATAGCTTGTCGCAATGAACGTTTTACACTGTGCAATAAATTAAACAGTGGCTCTTTAATATTTTCAGACATAAGACATCCTCAAGCTCATTTAAATACCTCACCAACAACGGCATCAGGTTAAAGAGAGCGGCAACAATACAAACTAGTTGACTTTATCAACAATTATCAATATAGTTGATATTATCAACCAAAGACAATGTTAACACAATCACTACATACCCAAAACTTAATCTCAACTATTTGCGACACCCAACGATAGGCCAGTTATCATGAATAGCCCAAAAGAAAAAAAACCACCTAGATTAACTTATATCAGTGACATCATCGAAATCAGCCCTTATCTTCGTAGATTGGTGTTAAGTGGCGAGCAGTTAAGCGATTTCCCTGCCGATAAACAAGGGGCTCATGTGAAAGTGCTATTGCCACGACCCGGTTCATCGGCAGAAAATATGACATTCAATGGCCCTAACGCTGCCATTAAACGATCATATACGATTAGAGAATTTGATCCTATTCACAAACAACTCAGCTTAGATTTTGTCATTAACAAACATCATGGGCCAGCCACTGATTGGGCTAAATCAGCTAATATTGGAGATTTGCTTGCCATTGCGGGGCCAGGACTACTCAAAATGAATAAATTCGATGCTAATAACTATCTATTATTGGGTGACTCAACCTCAATTAATGCAGTCAATGGAATAATTAACCGACTTTCGTTAACAACAACGGGTTACATTATAATGTTAGTGAATAGTGAACGAGAGAAACAATTATTGGCGCCACATCCACTAATACAAATTCAATGGCTAGTGGTAAAGACAAATACAACCGCAGAACAACAAGCTGCTTGGCTACTTGATAGAATAAAACATCTTGAGGACTTAACAGCACAGACACAAGTATTTATAGGCTTAGAAGCATCGCAAGTTAGATTAGTGAAGCAACACCTCATAGAACAGCAGTCGTTAGCGTTAAGCGCTATCAGTGCCACGGGCTATTGGAAGCTCGGTACTGACGCTGACACCTTTGGTCAACAAAAGCAGATCAATCCGCTCTAAGCTTCGCTCAGGATAATATATAACGCTCATTTTTTATCCTGAAATAGATTGAACCATTTTACTGATTCTGTTGTGTCAGAGTACGATAAGTCAACACGATCAAGTGCAGGATAAGTAACCCCGTAAAACTAATAGCAAAGAAAAGTAATGCGATAGATTCTACTGACTTAGGAGTATCAGCGTAGCAATACCACCAAACGGGCCAAGTAAACAAGCTCAGTAGCGTTAGTTGCCACATGCAGCGTTTACACCGACCAATTTTTTGTTTAAATATTGAATCAGTGCATTGGTTACAAGCCATAACAGTTTTCTTTATCATTCATGATCAAGATATTGATTATCAAATTCGCTCGCCAACATGGCATACAGATATTCATCACCCCATGCACCTTTAAAAAACACATTATTAATAAAATGGCCTTCACGACGGAACTGCAATTTTTCTAAAAGCGCTGCACTGGCTAAATTAAGGCAATCAGTTTGAGCGATAATTCGGTGACGAGATAAGTCCACAAACAAATATTGCAATAAACGCGTGAGCGCTTGCGCTGCAATTCCCTGCCCTTGAAATGCTGGAGCAACAGTAAAACCCACTTCAACTTGATTGTCGTCAATAAAATGCACTGCCAGATCACCCATTAACAACGCATGCTGATCACTAATGGCTAATTGATACCATTGCCCTGCTTTAGCAAAATCATGGTAATTAATTGAATTGAATAACCTTAGTGCATCTTGATAGTGATAATCCGTCCAACTTTGATATCGAGCAACATTAGGATCCGCTCGATAGGCAGTAAATGCGCTTAAATCATCCAGAGTAAATGGCCTGATGATTAAACTACCCGAGGCTAACGTAGGACATTTTAGTGAACATAAATTTGAATCACTGTCCATATCAACCTCATTCGTTTATAAAATCTATCTACCCGCTAATGCAGTAGCTGGCGCGATTTTAGTTGCTTTCCACGCTGGATAAATCGTGGCAACAAGACTCATAAATAACCCCATGAACAGCACCACAAATACATCTTGGTAATGTAATTCAGATGGTAAGAAATCAATGAAATAAATATCAGAAGCCAATAACTGAACACCTAGTAATTGCTCAATACTGCTAGCAATTGCACTTAAATTATAGGCTAGAGTAACCCCTAATATGCCACCAATAGTGCAACCCATCACACCATTTAGCGCACCTTGCAAAATAAAGATGGTCATAATGGCGCCACGCGATAGCCCCATGGTCATTAATATTGCAATTTCAGAGGCTTTATCACGCACAGCCATAACAAGTGTCGACACTATATTGAAACATGCCACGGCGATAACGAGCGCTAACACTAAATACATGATTAATCGCACTAACTGAATATCTTGATACAAATGTCCCTGACTGCGAGTCCAATCATTGATATAAAGATATTGCTCTTGAGCAAAGCCTAAATCACGGGTAATACTCGCCGCATTAAACACATTATCGACTTGAATTCGTACCCCAGAAACAGCGGAACCTAACTCAAGTAAATCAGCCAAATAGTTAAGTGACACATAAGCTTGGGTCGATTCAATTTCCCCACCTAAATTATACACACCAGATACCACAAAACGGTGGCTTTTGGCCGAGGTTAACTTACTGTTATTGGCGTCAGGGGTATACATTGCCAGAGTATCGCCTACTTTTAAGCCCAACTTGATCAATAAACTACGACCGAGCACAATATGATTTTCATCACCGGCTAATGACTGCCACGCATCGGCAGACATATAGTCAGCAATACTCGACACATCAGATTCATAGTTAATATCAATACCGTTAACGATTAACCCTTGAAAACCGCCGGGTTTCTGCACTAAACCTTGCAAACGAACAAACGGAGCAACACCGGTGATTTGTGGTATATTTGCGGCGCTTTTAGCAATATCATGCCAATCGGCAATCGGTTGATTAACGCCAACCAGTTCACCGTGAGACACCACGCCTAATAAACGGTCTTGTAACTCTTTTTCAAAACCATTCATGGCAGATAACACCACAATTAGCACGCCAACCCCTAATGCAATGCCTGCAGTAGAAGCAAACGAAATAAAGCCGATAAAGCCATTAGACTGCCTAGCGCGGAAAAAACGCCAGCCAATTGTTAACGGTAACCACTTACTCATTCGGCTAGCCCTGCAGGAGATGAAGACGCAACAACTTGCAAAATGCCATCTTTCATTGTCAATTGACGATCCATTTTTGCGGCTAATTTATGATCATGTGTCACCACCACAAACGCCGTACCAAATTGTTGTGCTAACTCGCGGATCATCGCATAAACATTATCGCCACTGCTGGCATCCAGATTACCTGTAGGTTCATCGGCCAATACTAACTTTGGTTTGTTGATGAGCGCTCTGGCAATCGCGACACGTTGACGCTCACCACCCGATAACTGCGCAGGGATATGTTGTAAACGATGGCCTAACCCCACACGTTCAAGTAAATTCTGCGCATCGATTAAGGATTGCTTTTTATCTCTACCTTGAATGAATGCAGGCATTGCCACATTTTCAATAGCGGTAAATTCTGGCAACAAATGATGAAATTGATAAATAAAGCCCAAATCTTGATTACGTATTTGCGCCTGACGCGCACTAGACAATTGATATAAATCTTCGCCGTCTAACAACACAGTTCCAGACGTGGGCGTGTCTAAGGTGCCCATAATATGTAACAGCGTACTTTTACCCGACCCAGAACTGCCCACAATGGCTAACTGTTCTCCCTTGTATACAGTTAAATCAACACCAGATAATACCTGAGTGGTCACTTCACCGTCATGGTAATGTTTACTAACATGTTGAACTTGTAATAACGCTTGTTGTGTCTGACTCATTATTCGTATCTCAAAGCAGTAGCAGGTTGAACCCTTGCGGCGGACAATGCAGGATAAAGGGTGGCAATTAAGGTAATAAACAAAGTACCTAAAATGATAAAACTTAATTGCGTTAGCGATAATTGCACTGGCAATGTCTGGCCTACGCCTAAAATAGAAATACCCAAAGTTGTTAATATTTCATTTAAATTGAGCGTTAACACTATGCCAACGGCGGCACCCAACATTAACCCTAACAATGCATTTAGCGAACCTTGAACAATAAAAATGTTCATCACCGAAGTGGTGGTTAATCCTTGGGTTTTTAACACCGCAACATCGGTGGTTTTATCCACCACCATCATCACCAACGCTGACACAATATTAAATGCAGCCACGGCCACAATTAAGCTGAGCATCAACGACATCATGTTTTTTTCCATTTTGACGGCGGCAAATAAATGGCCATAATCTTGGCGCCAGTCCCGGGTTTGAATCTCAATATTTTGCTTAGCAAATGCAGCCACTATTTTCGGTGCTATCGCAGGCGCAGAAAAAGGATCGTTCAAATACACCCGTAATTCATTAACGCTATTACTGTCTTCACGCATCAACTTACGCGCATCTTTATAATGCACATAAGCCACACTCGAATCGACTTGCGACCCCATTTCAAATACACCGGCAACAGTAAATTTACGCTGACTAGGAACGGGTCCCATAGGTGAATACACCACCCCATCACCGCTTAACACCCTCACCTTATCTCCCGCTCGAACATCTAATTTACGAGCTAGGTCTGTACCAAGCACAATTGAATACTTTCCAGCTTGTAACGATGAAAAGGCATCAGAATAGGTATGAGATGCAATGCTCGACAACGATTGCTCTTGTTCAGGATATACTCCGTACATTTGTATCGCTTGAATGTTGCTGCTCGATTGGATCATGGCTTGGGTTGTGGCACTTGGCACAATGCCGCGGATATTCTGCAATAAATCTTTATCAGCCAACAAACGTTGAGTGGTTTGTTGCCAATCCCTAAAGCCAACGTCACTGATCAGAGTCAGTTGCGGCACCGCACCTAAAATGCGATTTTTTAGCTGACCTTCTAATCCATTCATCACCGAACTGACAACAATCAATGCCGCAACACCAAGAAAAATACCCGATACCGAAAAAAAGGTAATAAAAGACGCAAAAGCATTGGCTTTTCGGGCTCGCCAATAGCGGTAGCCGATGAAAAATGAAAATCCTAAATTCATAAAAAAATACTAATCCTGTGTGCCCATTTGGGCGTATTAATCAGACAATCAGGCGAAATATGGAAATGAAAACAATAAGCCAGCCTGTATGACTTGCTAAATCATTAACTTGGGCACGATAATAGGGCTATTAGTGTGATAAATAAAGAGGCAAACCTTGATACCTGACAGCAATTCTTATTTTAGTGTGCCTCACCACTTTAATGTGTACCTCACTTTGTGGGACCAAAATCATCCTTTACCCACAGATGATGAACTTCGCGACATGCAATCTATCGGTTTAAAATTACTCACAGAAGTGAAAAGTCTTGAAGCCAGTTGCTTATTGCAACTGCGAAATTTAGACAATGATGCAAAAGCTGTGGTCGACTTTTTAAAACTACAATCACGTAAAGTCGATTTAGTATTACAACATGTGCTAGAAAAAGAAGTTCAGGATGGTGAGTTATTTAAAGGCGATCAATTTGGTGGTAGTGGGGTCAGTATCATTTCATCACGGCCACTCGAGTTGAATGAACACGTTAAAACCCACATCTATTTGCATACTGAATTAGTCGCATTATTGTGTGTTTGCCAAATAAAAACCTGTACTCCCTTACAAACTGATGACGACACGGAACCTGCTTTTTGGCGTTGTGAACTTGAATTTAGTCAAATACTTGAAGATGATATTGAACAATTAGTCAGAGCAAGTTTGAATGTACAGCAAAAAATGCTCAAAAAACGTAAACAGAATATCGATAAGCAGCGCAGCTGAAGCCTCGCCTCATTCAATACGACTTGATCGAAAACGGAACTGAAAAAGATTTTAATGAACCTATTTAGTGTACTCACGCCGCCGAGTGTAAAAAAAGGCCAACAAACACAAACTTTGGCAACCTTAGGTGGGGTCTCACAAGCCATCACCCTAGCCAATTTAATTAATAACCATCCTGGCACCAGTATTATTGTCACCCATGACACGCCCAGTGCCTTGTCACTTGAGGTCGAGCTGAGTTATTTATTAAATCACATCAATGTGAATGTGTGCCTGTTTCCCGACCGTGAAACCCTGCCCTACGATAGCTTCTCGCCACATCAAGACCTGATTTCCCAGCGACTGGAAACCTTAGCTAATATTAGCCAAAGCCAACATAATGTGGTGATTGTGCCCGTAAACACCTTAATGGTTCGTTTACCGCCAAAATCATTTATGACCGCTAATGTTATGGTGTTAAAAAAAGGCGACACCTACGGATTACAACAAGCTAGACAACACCTTACAGACACGGGTTATCATTTAGTTGATCAAGTATACGAACACGGTGAGTTTGCTATCCGTGGCTCTATTATTGATATTTTTCCGACAGGATCTAGACAACCATTACGCATAGAGTTATTTGATGACGAAGTTGAATCAATCCGTTATTTTGATGTTGATACACAGCGTTCAGGCATGGCCCGTGACACTATTAGGATGTTGCCAGCAAAAGAATTCCCAACCGACAACCATGCTATTGAAGGCTTTAGACAACGTTATCGTCGTCGCTTTGAAGTGATCTCAAAAGAGGCAGAATCGGTTTATCAACTCGTCAGCCGTAACTTAATGCCTGCAGGCATTGAAAACTACTTACCGCTGTTTTTCGATGAAACCGCCACGTTGTTTGATTACTTGCCACAAAACAGTCAACTCATCACCATAGGCAATATTGAAAAAGCCAGCTTAGCCCACTTGCATGAAATTAATGTGCGCTACGAAGATCGACGTGTCGATCCTCTGCGCCCATTACTGGCGCCGAAAGAACTTTATCTGCTCAATGATGAATTATTTGCGGCATTTAAATCTTACAATCGAACCCAGTTATTACAGCAACATATTGCTACCGACACCAATAATGCCGGTGAACCGTTAGCCGAAGTCGCACTACCAACACATGCCCTTATTGCTAATGTTGAAAAGTTGCCAGATATCAATGCTAATCACAAACTCAAACAACCTCTTATAGCATTAGAAGAATACAGTCAAAAACATCCACAACTACTGTTCAGTGCTGAATCTGAAGGCCGCCGTGAAGCCTTATTAGACTTATTTGCAAAAATTGGCATTAAACCCAAACTGTTTGAGCACCTAAGCGACTACCTAGCAGCCAAAGACAATATCGGTTTAATCGTGTCACCTTTAGCCCGTGGTTGTGTGTTAACAGACACCCCAAAAGGTGTCGTGAGCATCATTTGTGAAACCGAATTGTTTGGTCAACGTATCTCACAGCAACGCCGCCGAGAGAAGCAAAAACAAGTTAGCTCAGATGTATTAGTCAAAAACTTAGCCGAACTGAAAGTCGGCCAACCTATCGTGCATCTTGAACACGGTGTGGCGTTATACCAAGGATTGGAAACTCTCGATACCGGCGGTTTAGTTGCTGAATATTTAAAACTAGAATATGCCGGTGGCGACAAACTGTATGTTCCGGTTTCATCACTGCACTTAATTAGCCGTTTTAACGCCAGTGGTGATGGTGATGCCCATTTAAATAAACTGGGTAACGAAACCTGGGCCAAAGCCAAGAAAAAAGCCATAGAACGAATTCGGGATGTAGCAGCAGAATTACTCGATGTTTATGCCCGTCGCCAAGCTCGTCCGGGTGAAGCGATGAATATTGATGAACAAGAATACGCACAATTTAGCCAAGGCTTTCCGTTTGAAGAAACGGTCGATCAAGAAAGTGCTATTCATGCCGTACTTGAAGACATGCAAGCACCAACCGCGATGGATCGCTTAGTATGCGGTGATGTAGGTTTTGGTAAAACAGAAGTGGCCATGCGTGCGGCATTTGTCGCTGTTAATGCCGGTAAACAGGTAGTGGTGTTAGTACCGACTACTTTGCTGGCCCAGCAACACTACGAAAACTTTAAAGACCGCTTTGCCGATTGGCCGATTGTTATTGAAGTCATGTCACGCTTTAGAACCACCAAAGAACAAACTGGTGTGGTCCAACAGCTTTCAGAGGGAAAAGTCGATATTGTTATCGGTACCCATAAATTACTGTCATCAGAAGCTAACTTCGACAACCTAGGTTTGTTAGTCATCGACGAAGAACACCGTTTTGGTGTGCGACAAAAAGAAAAGATTAAAGCACTTCGAGCCAATGTCGACATTTTAACCTTAACGGCCACACCAATTCCGCGAACCCTCAATATGGCCATGTCAGGCATGCGTGATTTATCGATTATCGCCACGCCACCAGCCAAACGGTTAGCGGTAAAAACTTTTGTACGTGAATATGATAAAGCCACGGCACGAGAAGCCATTTTGCGTGAGATTTTACGTGGTGGCCAAGTGTATTATTTACACAACAATGTTGAAACCATTGAAAAGACCGCGCAAAACATTCGTGATTTAATTCCAGAAGCTCGTGTTATCACAGCCCATGGTCAAATGCGCGAACGCGACTTAGAAAAAGTCATGTCAGACTTTTATCATCAGCGGTTTAACGTGTTGGTGTGTACCACCATTATTGAAACGGGTATTGACGTACCCAGTGCCAATACCATCATTATCGACCGAGCTGATATGTTCGGTTTAGCACAGTTGCATCAGCTCCGAGGTCGTGTTGGACGTTCACATCATCAAGCCTATGCCTATATGATGACACCACATCCTAAACGCATGACCGCTGACGCACGTAAACGTCTTGCTGCAATTGATGCACTTGAAGATCTTGGCGCCGGTTTTTTACTGGCCACCCAAGATTTAGAAATCCGTGGTGCCGGTGAGTTACTCGGTGATGAACAAAGTGGTCATATTTCAAAAATTGGTTTCAGTTTATACATGGAAATGCTTGAGTCTGCGGTGAAAGCCCTCAAAGAAGGCAAAGAGCCTTCGCTAGCCTACATGATGAGTGCCAAAGCAGAAATTGATTTACGGATCCCGGCATTATTGCCAGAAGATTACGTCAGTGACGTCAACATGCGCTTATCCTTGTATAAACGGATTGCGAATTGCGAAACTGAAGCCATGCTTGATGAGCTAAAAGTCGAGTTTATTGACCGCTTTGGGATGCTACCGACTCCAACCCGTAATTTAATGGCCATTACCCTATACAAACATCAAGCAACTGCATTGGGTATTGTTAAAATAGAAATGCATGCTAAAGGTGGTAGCGTCGAATTTGGCCAAGAAAATCATGTTGATCCAATGTTTATCATTGGTTTGTTGCAAAATCAGCCACAAATCTATCGAATGGACGGGCCAAATAAGTTAAAGTTCAACATTCCTGCTGAGACAAGTAAAGAGCGTCTTGAGTTAATCAAAACCTTGCTTGAACAGTTTGCTAAACATCAAATTTTGGAGACTAAATAGTGCTACGTAAAATTGCGATTGCTATCGCCGCTATCACAGCGCTATCCCACAGCTTTTCAGCCCATGCAGAATCATGGTTTGAAGTAGAAGTATTTGTATTTGAACGCCAACAAGCTTCAGTTGAAAAGTGGTTAGATGCTACACCGCCTAAGTTAAGCAAAGACACCGTGGATATCATTACTCCGGTGATCAGTACCGATATTACTGGGGTTGCCGTTGGCTTAAATGGTTGCTCCTCAACTGACTGGGCCAGCGATGCTAGCAACTGTAATGATCCTAAAGTCAGTAATATTACAACCACATATCCAAGCCAAGTACCATTTAATATTGCAGCCAGCAAGCCACAAACGGCTTACTTAGGGCAAGGACCATTACTGTTAGCACAAAGCCAAGGCAAATTTAACGATATTATTCGAACTATTCAACGTGAGCCTTATGTTAAAAGCCTAGTGCACCTAACGTGGCAACAAAATATGCAATCACGTCGACGAGCAAAGCCGATTCGAATTTTTGGCGGCCAGGATTTCTCTAAAAGTTTTGAATATCATGGTCTAAGTGTTAAAAAGCCAACTCAATTAGACGCGATGCCTAATACTGATTTCAGTGCGTTAGGCAGTTTTTATGAGGCGCCCAAAATCACTCCAGTATGGGAATTAGACGGTTCAATTAACATTTATCTCAGCCATTATCTTTATATTGAAAATAATTTGGCCTTGCGTAAAGTAACCCAAAAAATGGTTGAATCAAGCCCTTTGGCCTTTAACGAATATGCAGCACTCGACATTGAAAGTAAAAAGCAATTAGCACCGTTCTTGGAAAGCATTCCGTTAATCCAAAACCGCCGAGTTCGCAGTGGTGAAATCCACTATTTTGATAACCCACAGCTGGGTATTGTGATGCAAATCCGTAAAATGATTCAGCCTACTAACGTTAAGCCCATTGATTTAATCGAGCCTTCTACCGCTAGCCAACCTGTACCTTATACTGGTTAATACACAAGTAGCTTAACACTAAAAAACCGGATCAATTGATCCGGTTTTTTACTCAACAGGCACTACTTTACAACGACTGGACAATGACGTTAATGTCCTTCGCCAATTGTTGTGCCGCTTGCCAACGTATTTGCTCCTCAAGTGCCACCAAAGTTTGTGCGTTATTGCCTTTTAGCGATAATGCGGTGTGCATAGGTTCTGCCGCAGGCCAATCAAACTCAGTTAATAAAGCGTTAACACCAACAGGGTCATTACACAGCAAAATCATATCGCATCCCGCATCTAATGCTGCTTTGGCTCGTGCAACATAATCACCGGCAAAACTGGCGCCTTTCATGCCTAAATCATCAGAAAAAATCACCCCATTAAAACCTAATTGTTGACGTAAAACAGTCTGTAACCAGTAAGTAGAAAACCCTGCAGGATTAGGATCAATATTGGTATAAACAACATGTGCTGGCATAACCCCTTGTAGATGGTGGCTAGCAATGAGCTGTTTAAACGGCAACATATCAAAAGCTTCTACCTGCTCTTTACTACGCGGGTCAACAGGCATCGCAATATGTGAATCAGCGGCGACACTACCATGACCAGGAAAATGCTTACCCACCGCGGCCATACCAGCCTCATTCATTCCAACAATAAACTGTTCAGCCAATGCACTCACTTCAACAGGATCGGCACTAAAACTGCGTTTGCCAATCACTTCACTAATGCCATTTACATCTAACACAGGTGCAAAACTTAAATCAATATCACAGGCTAATAGCTCTATGGCCATTAAAAAACCACATTCTTTCGCCCATCGTTTAGCTAATGCCATATCCCCTTTCGCAGCAGGTAAAATATCCCCCATGGCAGGGATCAAACTAAAGCCCTCACGAAAACGTTGAACTCGGCCACCTTCATGATCAACAGCAATTAATAGTTCAGGTCGAATATGACGGACCTCTTTAACTAATTTAATTAATTGACTTTTACTTTCTAGGTTTCGACTAAACAATATAATTCCACCCACTTGTGGATGCTGTAATTGCTCAGTTTCAAGTGCAGAGACTGTTAAGCCTGCAAGATCCATCATTAAATAGCTCAAACCATTCCCCCTATCTATAAAGCTGACTATTACGTCAGGTTAATCAAGTCACATTACACATTATGTATAAGGCTGGCTAATGTGAAAATAATGCATAAAAAAATCTAATGAACTGTCATCGATTAATGTGTGGGATACTCTACCAAGAATATGAGATAAACCGCCAACATTCCATTTGACGATTATACTCACTTATAACTAAAACAATAAACGACTCAGCAAGGGTTAAATAACATGATTAGCGTATTTGACATGTTCAAAATTGGTATCGGTCCTTCTAGCTCACATACAGTTGGCCCGATGAAGGCGGGTAAAATTTTTATCCAACATGTCGCAGATCTTAATTTATTAGACAAAACCGATGAATTACAAACAGAATTATTTGGATCTTTAGGTCAAACAGGTAAAGGCCATGGTACTGGCAAAGCGGTCATTTTAGGTTTAATGGGTGAAGATCCCGAAACCGTCAACACCGACGGTATTGACGCTATTTTAGAAACGGTATCGACAAGTCAAAAATTAATCTTAGCAAATGGACAGATGGTTAAATTTTCTCGTGAAGAGGGGGTTACCTACCACAGACGTAAAACCTTACCCGCCCATGCAAATGCGATGACCTTATACGCATTGTCAAAAGGTGAATGCATTTTTCAGCGTACGTATTATTCTGTTGGTGGCGGATTTGTTCTCGATGAAGATGAAATAACTCAACGAAATGCCTCTCCGGCAACCCCTATTGAACAAGCACCTTATGATTTCAATAGTGCGTTACAGTTACTGCAACTATGTTGCGATAACGGCTTAAGTATTTCATCACTAATGATGGCTAACGAGTTGAGTATTGCGTCCGAAGAAGACGTAAAACAAGGTTTGTGGAATATTTGGCAAACCATGAAAAATTGCGTCGACCGTGGTTACCAAAAAGAAGGCATTTTACCTGGCGGACTAAAATTGCGTCGTCGTGCACCAGCACTGTATCGACGTTTAAAAGCTGAAGGTCGTAATAATATTGACCCATTAACAGCAATGGATTGGGTCGATTTATTTGCCTTATCGGTTAACGAGCAAAATGCCGCAGGCGATCGTGTTGTCACCGCCCCCACCAATGGCGCGGCAGGAATTATTCCTGCAGTATTGTGTTACTACGATATGTTTGTCCAAGAAGTCGATATTGACGTTTGCAGCCGTTATTTACTCACTGCGGCTGCCATTGGTATCTTGTACAAGAAAAATGCCTCTATATCCGGCGCTGAAGTCGGCTGTCAAGGTGAAGTAGGCGTAGCCTGCTCTATGGCAGCTGGGGCACTGACTGAAATAATGGGCGGTACGGTTGAGCATGTTGAAAACGCCGCAGAGATTGGTATGGAGCATAACTTAGGCTTAACCTGCGATCCTGTTGGTGGCTTAGTGCAAGTACCCTGTATTGAGCGCAATGCTATGGGAGCGGTAAAAGCAATTAATGCTTCACGTATGGCATTACGCGGCGACGGTAATCACAAAGTCTCATTGGATAAAGTCATTAAGACCATGATGGATACCGGTAAAGATATGCGCAGCAAATACAAAGAAACCGCCAAAGGTGGTCTTGCGGTGAACATCGTCGAATGTTAACTCTTTCTTAAACCGAAATGATTTGAATTAAAATGCCTGTTAGTTGCGCTAACAGGCATTTTTGTATCATATTAAGTGAAAATTCAAGCGCACTAAGTGACTCTCTCAACCCTACTATTTTCAACCTGCTATTTTAGCCAGTACCTGTGGCAATGATCCAAGCCACCAAATGTGTGTAGCACACTATTATCGAGTTGATAGATACCCTTTTGGGGTGGAAAAAATAGCGGTAAACTGAATTGAGATTTTGGTTTCTGGCTGTAATCGAACGTAACGCATTTCTGGGTATAAACGTTTTAGAAAAAAGGCTCTAAAGGTAGGTCTTGGGATTAATAAATGTATGGAATTCAAGTAAAGTTTACACTGACCCCACTAAATTTTAAATGGATTATTCACCCAAACTAACAGTAAACGCTATATCATTTAAATCACCAATACTTAATAACATTGGTTCATCTTCTACTTTGTTTTTCACTGCCAACCTTAACTCATTTTGATGTTAATATTTCTTATCCTTTTGAAAAGGAGTAAGTTTTTTTAAGTATTTCATAACATCAATATATTCAACCGACTGTCTTTTATAAGAATATGAATTTTCTTCTAAGTAAATATCTAAACGATCAAAGAACTTTTCTAAGTTGTAGATTACCGTTGCCGAGCCACCAAATTCTTTAAGAAGTTTCTCATTGATAACATCTAATTCATTGGTGTAATCGCTAGCAGGCATAATTAAGTAATAGATACAGTAAACAGCTAATGACGAATACTCATGACTAAACTCACGATGAATGCCATTTGTCATCGTACCAACAATTTCAGTTTCGCCATTCTCTAATACTCTTTTTAGAATTCCTTTAGAAAAAGGTTTAACTTTGTGTGCGCCTTCGTTTAAATCACCAACTTCGTCATTGTGATCTTCTTTGCGATAGAAGCTTAATGGCTGCAAAAACATTTCACCTTGATTAATAAATTTTTGTGAATGTTCAGGTTTTGCATACTTGATTAGAAAATGCCGATACATAAAATCCATTTAACGCCTCACTAAGAGGCAAATAATAGTTGGTTAAAATAAGCGACGCAGGAGCAAAAACCAACTGTTATTTGCCCTTTTAAGTGACTTGTTGAACGAAGCCGCTCTGCGGCAGAAAAGATAAAAGCCCATCTTTCTCACCATCATAAATACTTACTAGACCCTGCCTACCTTGGCATTACCTAGGAGTATCACCATGGACACTCATGAACAACAACGCTTTGATTTTCTTTATGAACAACATCTTACCAATTTAACTCTGCAAGGCAAGCGGCCTGCTACCATCGATGCGTACAGTCGCGCAGTTAGGCGCATTAGTGCTTATTTTGACTGTTGCCCTGATAACCTTTCAACCGATGATTTGAAGCGTTATTTTGCTGATTTAATTGCCTCTCACTCCTGGAGTACCGTAAAACTCGACCGCAATGGATTACAGTTTTTCTACCGGTATGTCCTTAATCAATCTTGGGAGTGGCTCAACATTGTTAAGCCGCCGCAGGTCAAACGCCTACCGGATATTCTAACCCCTGCCGAAGTCTCAATCGTCATTAGCCTCACCCATAAGCTGCGATATCAAGTGTGCTTTTTAACCTTATACAGTATGGGGTTGCGCCTCGGTGAAGCAATTTCATTACAGGTTGGCGATATCGATTCAGCGTTGATGCAGGTGCATGTTCGTGACGCCAAAGGCGGCAAGGATAGGCTAGTACCTTTACCACAACGCACATTGTTAGCGCTTCGGTATTACTGGCAAACCCATCGCCATCCTCGGCATGTATTTCCCGGTAAAGATGGCAAGCCAGACTCGCTGATGGACCGCGGTGGTATTCAAAAGGCCATGAAAAAAGTGATTTCTGAGTGCAACATTCACAAATCTATCAGTCCACATAATTTACGTCACAGCTATGCGACTCATTTGCTAGAGCAAGGATTAGATTTACGCTCAGTACAACACTTGCTCGGTCACAACAGCCTCAACACCACAGCAAGGTATACACGTCTCACTCATATTACCCGTAAAAACACGGCCTTGTCGGTTAACCAGCTCACTAATAATTTGGTGTTGAAGTGGGAGTGTGACATATGAAGTTTATCGATATTTTACGTGACCATCTTGATGCGTTTAATCAAGCTTATGATGGCCAAATAACAACATCAATGCGCCATGCCATTAATGCCATGCTGAGCTGTCGCGTTCACACCCAAAGAGCTAGCCACTGGGTTTGTCAGGGTTGCACTCATACAGCAGATTTCCCGCTGTCATGTGGTCATCGCAGTTGTCCCCAATGCCAGTACAACACCACAGCGGATTGGTTAGCTAAGCAACAGGCTAAATTGTTATCTGTCGATTACTTTATGGTGACATTTACTTTGCCATATGAGCTGCGTGTGGTGGCTAAATATCAACCGGAAGCACTCTATCCAGCCATGTTTTCAGTGGCTGCCAGTGTGCTCAAAGACTTTGCACTTAACTCACCAAAACTTGCCGGTGATATTGGTTTCACTGGCGTGCTGCATACTCACAGCCGGCGGCGAGATTTACATCCGCATATTCACTTTATTATTCCAGCGGGCAGTTTCAACAAAACCCAACAACACTGGAAAAAGAATAAGGGCAAATACCTGTTCAACGCTTTCAATTTGGCTAAAGTGTGGCGCGCACGTTTACTGGAACAGTTGGCAAAACTGAATCTCAAACTGCCAACCTCACTGCCGAAAAAGTGGGTGGCTGATTGCCAGCATATGGGTAAAGGTTTGCCTGCACTGCAATATCTATCACGCTATCTTTATCGCGGCGTACTGCCAGATAAAAGCATCAAAAGTGATGTCGATGGGCTTGTTAGTTTTGAGTATAAAGACAGTCAAACTCAGTCTACAAAAGTACGAACCTTACCCGCTACTGAATTTCTCTGGTTAATACTGCAACACGTATTACCGAAAGGGTTACGACGAGTGAGAGACTATGGATTACTCAGAGGCAATGCCAAAAAACTCAGGCTACAAATACAACTGATGCTGGCGGTTGCTGGGGCTGTATTTCCAATCATTCCCGAGATAAAGCGCAGATTAGCAACACGCCGTTGCCCCTGTTGTCAGCAACCAATGCACTTTATGGGCATAGTGAAACGACCGACAAACTTAATACCCTGAACCTAATGTTGAAAATGATAATAAGGATAATGGCTTAACTGAATACCGTGGAGGGTTAATTTAAGATACTGAAATATAGCGAGTTAACTAATTAGCAAAGAGGCTAAGGAAACTTGCTGCCTACTGAAAAGTAGCTAGCTAACAATCACATCAAACAGCGCGTTTTCTCGAACTGTTAATTACATAATAAAGAGTCACATCTCACGTGTTCGGGCTTGTTCAACACTTGGGATAGGACGCGGCTTCGCGCGGCCTATCCTTATTCGTTAGGGGTTGTCTGATTTTTTAACCTGATAGCTAAATTCTCTTTGCAATTATTGAAGTGATTACAGGTACTCTTTCACCCTTAGCCAGAATGGGATTATGAGCTTGCCCGTATGAGAATTCGCTTTTTTCCCGTATCCATTCTAATTGATTAACTTCGACTACTTCAAAGCCAATTTTTTTAAATACGTGAGTATCGTAATCAGCTTTTTGAGAATCAAATATCTCTTTTTCACTAAACCCAACAACGACTTCCCCTCTATTAGCTAAATGAATATATTCAACAGAGTCAATGCAAACATCACTTGAAATGATTATGTCTTCAATTTTTTCTCTATATAACTTTGATTTTGTTATCGGATGAGGCTCTTCCTTTGTATTTTTAAATATATCTTCACCATGAGATCCAATAAACCAGCCAACGATCACTTTGGGTTCAAAAGTACAGATAAGTTGTTTTTCTATCTCACCAAGATTAAAAAAGTCACATTTATGTATTTGATACTTTATATCTTGGCTTTCTAATCGTGTCATAGCTTGTTCAATGAGACTTTGGTTATTATCCAGAGATAATACATCTCTGTCTTTTGCAAGGTGAATTGTGCCATTACCTATACCACAGCCAAATTCAAGAGTGTTTTCACAGGGAATCATTTTTGATAATTGTTCATAAATATTGTTAGATTCGAGCTGTTCAGATTCTGTCCTCCAAAGTTGTGAATATTGTTCAGGGTTACTAAGCTCTTTAATAGATTCCCTAGCTGTGTCAACTAACTCATCTGAAGGAGTTGAATCAAGCTGGCTTTCTACAGAATCAATTAAATCCATCCAATGATTATATTCATTATTCGAAAAATCAAAACACTTCTTCTTTTGAGAGTTTTCTATAAATTCAATAAGCTTAATAGTCAGGTTTTTTACTACTTCACTTGGTCGACTTTCTAAACCATCATCAAAAATATCTTTTTCATAGTCTTCAGAAATCGTGGCTTGTTTTAAATAACGCCCTAAATAATAGAATGCCGATCTCGCATCAGACACTAACTCATTAGAAACCATATTCTTTAGTTCATTCATTTTATCCAATCCTTATAATATCGAATGCGGTCTGTGGTAAATCAGATACGATATACTCATGTGACATCGGGTTTGCACGTTTTTTGACATCAACCTTTTGATAAAATGGTAATGCCTCAGTTCTAGATATAACGCAAAGCAAAGGTTTGAACTGCTGGTCTTTTGCAAGCTTTGAGATAACAACTATTTCATCGTGAATTTCTTGGCTAATTTTTTTAAGCTTAAGCATAATACCAGCACCATTTCTTATGCCTCTTCGATTCAGTTTTATTTTCGTATTATGCAAATCAGAACCATCAACTTCATTTTTTAAAGTATTGTATATTTCAAGTGGAGATGAACTTGGAGGGACAGTGAAATGAGGAGATTGAAAATCTGAACCAAAATAAGGGGTACACCATAAGTAATGTTTATCACCATAGTATTTTTTATTAATATTGTAAGCCAACGTACTCATAGTTGAATACAATACTGGGTGATCAATGTCTTTCATGACTTAACTTCTCCATATTAGATTGAAACATAAAACCCCTAACGCCTTACTAATGGGCGTAAAATGCTTGGCTAAAATTAGCGACGAAGGAGCGCAAGCCAAGCGTTTTTCGTCCTTTTGAGTAACTTGTTAAGAGGCTTTACTCACTTCCGTTTGTTCTTCTGATAAATCATCTACTGAGTAGACGCGCACTTGGAATTTGAATTTAAGGGGAGCAAGAATTCTATTAAAATATTCTTTCATGTAATTTGGGTCGTCTTCAGTGGCAACCGCTAATATAAGTGAAAAGTTCTTTTTCTCTGTTTCCGTCAAACTTTGAAAAACTTCATTATATCTATGAGGTAACGATGAAAACATTGAAGAATTCATTGTATTCCGGTTCATTCGCTTGTACTCAATGGCCGTCAAGTTGTCACCTCTCCTAACGAATCCATCGAACATGAATTTAAGATTACTATTCTCTAATTTCATATCTCGCTGAATTGAGCAATCCAACTCTTTCTGGAGCTTATCAAACAAAATGTCTTCTAATAGCCTAGTCTCCATTATTCTTATTTTATTTATGCTTCTTACAATTTCTTTCTGTTTCTCCCTCTCTTCTTTTGTGCTGATCCTTCCGGTTGAAAATCTTAACTCAGCTGTTTCAGCTAACCTCTGTGCTTCTTCTAAATCAACCTTTAGATCTTGAGTAGAGTGTTCAGATAAAGAGGGGCTTTGCTCATCTTCTTCAGCTAATTCTTTTCTCATTTTATCTAAGACTTCTGATGTACTTGCTTTCTGTAAATTCATAAAGTGTTCTTCATCTTTGAAGTCTGAAGGCGCATATAAAACTTTGTAATTCCAATTTAGAGTAAGAAAAAACATCACCACTAACGTGAATGGAAATATCATCAGGAACCATATAAAAAGATACTGATTTTCGGCAGCTATATGAGGCAATACTAATGTTCCACTAATCTCTGCAATACCCGCGAAAATCGCAATAACAGATAAAGGGTTTTTTACTGTTCCAGATTTATTTTGCATTATTTTTTCCATGAACAACTCCCAAGAGCCTCTTAACGTTTTAGTATTTATGCGTTGCGTTGTTTGCAAAGCATAAATCGCTTGTTGGACTTGGCCGATGCCACATCCAAATTAATCGGTATGTTTTATGCTATAGGAATTTGCTTTTTAACGGTAGTGGTATTTTGTACAACCTTTCGGCTAATCGTCTGTTCTGATTAAACCTTTTAGGGTGGATTTTGTTGGCTTTCATCTTTTTCCATTGCTCGATTATTGCCTTATTTACTGATTTCTCGATGCCAAATCGTGTGCCATCGTCCCACCTAATCCAAGATTAGCTGAGTCTGCTTTATTTGCTGACACCCTCCACTTAATCTGACTAACCTGACAGCTTCAACTTTGCTTCACGCGCTAACATCGTTAGTAGTGGCACCAGTCCCATAAACATTAGCCGTCCATTGGCGCACTGCGGACAACACCAGTGGCCTAATGTGTCAGTGATTGCTGCTGGGATGTCTTTTGCTTTACTCCCCAGTTGCTCTCTAATTTTGGCGAGCATTTTACGCCGACAGCTGTTGGCTAAAAAACCAAAATGCCTTATCCGCATCACCCCTTTAGGCAGTACATGTAATAAGTAACGCCTAATGAGTTCTTCAGGAGTCAGTTGCATGATTTTACGCTGGTTATCGACATAGTCGGTGTAGCTGATATCAATACGATCTTTGGTGACCGCCTTAAGCCGTGATTCATGTAGCATGCCTTTTCGGGTGTAACGCCCGAGATAAGCCACTACGGTTTCAGCTTTATAAAGACACGCTTTACTGTATACGCACCACGCCTTATTGATGAGGTTATTGGCCTCGGGAATGGTCAGTTCACGCTGGCGCAGAGCAGCCAACATCTTAGCTTTGAACACGGTTGAGACCGCCTTAACAGGAAATAAATAGTCTGATTTAACGCTGCGCCACAGACCTTGCTCAGTGACCACTCCGCCTGGGATTAAACAGTGTAAGTCACAAAACGAAGCCACCCATTTTTTGAACAAATAACATAACTCGTTTTCATGGCTTTAGCGAGGGTTACGATCGATGTGATCAACTCATCAATTTTTATCGATATGGCTAAAATATTATCGTTAAATTAGTGATTTATGGTCATCTAAGAAATTCAGCACAGCAGAAAATCTTGATATCAATCAAATATAAGGAAAATGGTGGTTTTTCAAGAATTAATGCTTAAGCGCACAGCCAGCGTTGACAATTTGCAGCGCCTTGTCGTCGTTTTCGCTCTAAATGGTCACAGTATTCGGTTAAGGCAGGTAATGCCCCAACGGCACCTTTAAATAATGCACCAAATTCAGTGGTGATTTTAATCCAGTTCTCGGCTGGAATATTAAGTCGATTAAGAATGTCCTGACTGCTTGCGCTAATGGCGCCATGCTTATCTTGTCGAATTATCCGGCCAGTATCTTCAACCAGTACAATGTAGTCTTTCACGCTGAACATGAGCCCGTTAGGCATGTTTAAGCGCTCATTACCCACAAACGGTAATAGCTCTGATGGTTGTTCGCTTTTCATCGCTGAATTTATACGGCGTTGAATACTGGTGTAGTCTGAGGTTTCTGGTGTCGTTGCCATTTTGGCACGAATAGGGTTTAAATCGACATAAGCCATACAACTCAGAACAGCGGCTTCGTCAAGTAACGCTTGGGATTTGAATCTTCCTTCCCAAAATCGGCCCGTACATTTATCTTCTTTATTAGCCATTCTGGCAATAGGCTCACATAAGGAACGCATAAACCAACTAATATCAACTAACCTTTGTCGGTATTGGGCCACACAGTCATTAACCGTTTTATGCTCAAACTCGTTTAAGTCTTCGCCTTTAACAAATTTATGAGTCAACAATGTGCCTTTAAAACCTTTATGCCATTGGATCAGAATATCTTTATCTGACCAGCCTTTTGCTTTATCTGCATCAATCTTCAAAACAACATGCAAATGATTGCTCATGACGGCATAAGCACAAATATCAATGGCAAAAATGGTCGCCAACTCAAGAATGCGCGAATCTACCCACTCTCGCCGATGTTCAAAGTTCTCACCTGTCGAGTTATCTATTCCGCAAAGAAAAGCCTTACGCACAACACGGGAGCAGCAGTGATAGTAAGGCGTATAGTCTAAGCTAACGATAGTTTGTCTTGGTCTGGCCATCTTCAATTACCATTTAAAAAGGGTAAATAAAGCTTAGTTTATTGTTTGTTATTTAGCCAACAATCATGGGTGGCCATATTATTTTATGTATAGTCTAAGCTAACGATAGTTTGTCTTGGTCTGGCCATCTTCAATTACCATTTAAAAAGGGTAAATAAAGCTTAGTTTATTGTTTGTTATTTAGCCAACAATCATGGGTGGCCATATTATTTTATGTGATCAACTCATCAATTTTTATCGATATGGCTAAAATATTATCGTTAAATTAGTGATTTATGGTCATCTAAGAAATTCAGCACAGCAGAAAATATTGATATAAATCAAGTATAAGGAAGATGGTGGTTTTTCAAGAATTAATGCTTAGGCGCACAACCAGCGCTGGCAGTTGGCTGCATCTTGTCGTCGCTTTCGCTCTAAATGTTCACAATAGTCTGTTAATGCAGGCAAAGCCCCTACCGCATCTTTGAATAGTCCCCCAAACTCTGTAGTGATTTTTAACCAGTTGTCAGCAGGAATATTCAGTCTATGGAGAACATCTTGGCTACTTAAGTTAATGACACCATATTTATTTTCTCGGATTTCGGAGCCTCATCCAGAGTTGTTTGGGACCGGAGGTCAGACACCTCCGGCTACCCGATTAGTTTTCTAACTTGCTTTACCGGCTTTTGTTGCCTCGGGAACTTCTACAAGTCTTCCAGATTTAGTGTCATAAATATAACCATAAATCGGAATATCACTTGGAACCATTGAACTACTTTTAATTCGTTGAACATCGGCCAAGACGCTTTTAGCTTGATCACTAATGGTAAGCCATTCGATGAACTTCCCATCTGTTGTACCACCACCGGCATTACTATCATGCCAACCAGAGGCATCTACGCTTGCAGTTTTTAAGCTAACTGATAACAGATCACCCATGATTTCATTATTGAATGTTTCCATCCCACAATCCGTATGATGAATAACAAACCATTCTTTCGTTCCAAGTAACTTATATGAAATTACCAAGGAACGTATTGCATCATCACTGGCTCTGCCACCAGCATTACGGATCACATGAGCATCACCTTCTGCAAGGCCCGCATATTTAGCAGGGTCTAAGCGAGCGTCCATACAGGTAAGAATGGCAAACTGTCGTGCAGGAGGCATTGGAAGATTGCCTTTATCACCGAAGTTAGCCACATAATCAGCATTTGCTGACGTTACTTCATCAACTATTTTAGTCATCTTTATTCCTCTTTGAATTGCCGCATATAACTTATTAACGAGGTTCCCAATGCGGCAGATTTGAAAATCTAACGTTTTAGTATTTATGCGCCGCGTTGTTTGCGGCGCATAAATCGCTTGTTGGACTTGGCCAATGCCACATCCATATTAATCGGTATGTTTTGTGCTGTAGGAATTTACTTTTTACAATGGTCGTTTTTTGTACAGCACTTCTGTTAATCGTCTGTTCTGATTACACCTTTAGAGAAAATACATAACCACCCTTTTTGTAGTAACAACATAACCCCTTTCTATTTGAGTTGCGATCACCTTTTATTATTTTCTCAACGAGCAAATTCAACAGGATGATTTAACAAATGAGCACTCAAATTTAGTGGGGGCAAGGTAAACTTTTATAAAAAGTAAATTTAAACACTGGCTTTTTAAAACGTTTATGTCCAAAAAAGAGTTAGTGCCTGTAACCTATAAATGGATAAATTCAACTCTGAATTTGAGGTCGTTGAAGGCTCTTTATACAAGAATGCGTGATGCTCACATGGCCTTTCTCGCACATCCATGTGCTACAAGGCATTCAGGCATCCTGCCTATCAGATGTGAGCTTAGCTTTCGCGGTACAGGTCGTTCTTTGGCGTCCTGCCATCACGATATTCGTGAATCCATTCACATCAGATGTACCATCGGAAGCGTTAGCATTTTCACTCTTTATTAATAAGATGGGCCGAAGCTGCATACTATTGAAGTCAAAAGCTGGATCAATCCCCATGGCGACCTTTTCGCAGCTCTTGTTTTGTAAATAGCGAAAATGTTGCGGGGCGGCTGGGCCATTTTTTTAAAAGAGTTAAGAGGGAACAGCCGTTGGTTTCCTCTTGGTCTGGTGTGGGCGAAGCGCTACGACGTTAGTAGCCACAGACCATATCCCAAACACATTTCTGGGCAGAAAGGACTTAGCATAATAATGCTAAACCTTTACAAATATTTTGTGCCTTTTACAACAATTTTTTATTCAACACCATTAGTCGCAAGTTTCCCGTGCCTCTTTCCATGCATATTTCAGCATGACGAGATAGCAGATAATCCACGCAGACGCCCTGAGCCAGGGAGCGACCTTTGGCTTTATTGAACTTGTGTTGGCTCAATATATGCCTTAGTTCCCCAAAGTGGTACCGTCGAAAGGCTGTGTTTAAAGCTTCCCGATGTTTCTTTGGTAGAGTATGAAACATACATTAATGTTTGATTTTCAGCATCGAATATTCTTCTAATTTTCATTGTCTTAAAAAATATGCTTTTTGATTTTTTAAATACAACTTCACCAGATTTACTCTTATCTATTTTTGCAATCATATCTTTGGTGATTTCACCCGTTTGCCTGCAAGAGATAGAACTATCACTTGGATCTGAAAAACTGAGGTTCTCTTCTATTGAGGCGATGTGACACGTGACGCCTGATACAATTTCATCTTTTAAAATGTTTAGTTTTATGTCTTGTGTAGTAAACATTCCAAGTGAAACATCACCGACTTCGTTGTCAGAGCAGGCAGTAAGCAGTGTCGTTAAACATAGCGCAATTAGTATTTTTTTCATCGGTAACACCTTGTCGTGTTGAACGTTTATTATCGAAAAATAGGATTAGTATATAAAGTTTCGAGCAATGTCATTAAAGCCACATCATTAATGTTATGTCTTTCATTATCTGCTTTATTGGTATTCTTTCAGTGGCATTCATTACGTAGTAAAAAACCTATCGCCACAAATACTTATCTCTTACCATCATGCTCACTCATACCTATATCGTTAATGTGGTTAACCTTGTTGATTAATAGCTATGTTAATGAGTTAAAGGCAGTTTGAGCACAGCGTGTTAGCCCAGCAGTTACCGAGCCAAAATGGTCACCCACCACCACTTTTGCATTAGGATACACGCTAGCAATTCTGTTATATATCGCAGGGCTTCGAGCGGTACCGCCAGTGACGTAAACAATATCAGGAGTACTTGGCATCTCACAATCTTGTTGCTCCGCTTTAGAGACAGCAGTTTGTATCGCTTGCTTCATCAAAGCTTCTACTTTATTAAGCGGTTCATTAATAGCTTGTTCAAATTGTGCCGCAGTTAATGGTACAAGCAAGCCTTTTTCAATGAAATCTAAAGCGCATTGGGTGCTATCGCTATCTGACAAGCTAATTTTGGCCGCTTCAGCTTGGCGTACAACTTGATAACTCATTTGATTCTTTTGTACTTTTTGTAAACGGACTAACAGCTCAGGCTGTTGCGATTCTTTAATTAATAACTCGACCAACTTACGCGACGCTAAACTGACAAACTCACGTTGGGCACTAATATCGTTTACCGCTACTGCATTCCAAAAAGGAGCCCGCGGTGTCGGTTTGCCATTTATCATTAAGGTATCAGCGCCAAAGCTTGGCATTAATCCCGTCATGGCAAGGGCAATATCTAAATCATTACCGCCGATACGTTGCCCTGAATGGCCGAAGCAATCTGAACTGCGATCTTGTTGCTTAATGTGCGATGGTCCCATTTTTACGACAGAACAATCTGTGGTACCGCCGCCAACATCAACAACGAGTACGGTATTGTCGGCATCAAGATTAGCTTCAAAATCCATTCCTGCAGCTAATGGTTCAAGTAAGAAGGTCACTTCAGTAAAACCCGCTCGAGAAGCTGCAAGGCGTAAAATAGCCTCTGCTTGGCGATTACTATCTTCGCCACCTATGCCCTGAAAATTAACGGGTCTACCGATCACAGCATGAGATGCAGCAGTCAGAGACTTAGCATGCAGTGCTTTATCGGCCGAGGTTTTAACGTGTTGCATCATTAATGTGACGATATCTTCAAACAAGCCGATTTGATCAGGTCGTAAGCCGTTGGCACCTAAAAATGATTTTGGTGAACGGACATAAAACCCTTCTTCTGGCATTTCTAGGTAAGCATCAATAGCGTCTTGGCCGACAAACACAGCTTGTTCATTCGGCGACAGATCAAGCTCATGACGCATTTGCTTTGCACGCATTAACTGCGAACTGCGCAAATGAGAATACTCTGCTTTTAAGTGTTCTGGTAACCCTTGGTATACCGCTTCGGCAATTAACTCGCGATCCATTGCATACAAGGTTGAAGGCATAAAATCTGAATGAGTTGATAATGGTAATAACGATACCGCATCATCAATCATTACCCCTATTGCACAGTTGGCACTGCCGTAATCAAATCCAACTAACATTGACTTACCTTCTGTCGTCTAATCGAAAAAAGCGCTCAAAATAACATACTTATGACACTTGCTAAACCATTTATCATTGTTTTATACGGTACCATTTTATGCCAATAAATATTTCTGTCATCAAAGCCACTTAAAATAGAACTGAAGGCTAATTATCTCTCTTAAAATAGCGACTAAATATACGGCTACTCAATACGTTACAACCATTGATTCTATAGGGAAAACTGTGACTACTAATACAAATCATCTATATATCGATAAAGAGTTATCATGGTTATCTTTTAATGAGCGAGTTCTACAAGAAGCTTATGACAAAAATGTGCCACTGATTGAGCGAGTTCGATTTTTAGGTATTTTTTCTAGTAATATGGACGAGTTTTTTAAAGTCCGAGTGGCCTCAGTCCGACGATCTACATTATTGGCAAGCCTTTCTGATGAATCCAATGCAAGCAGAAATTTATTAGATCAAATTCAACAAAAAGTCATCCATTTACAAGAACGATTCGATGCTATCTATATCGATTTAATGAAAGAACTAGCTCGTTGTAACATTTTTTTGGTTAATGAATTACAACTTCATGAATTTCATAGCCAATGGTTACGTAAATATTTTAATGATAATTTAATGCGCCACATTGCTCCATTTGTATTAGTTAAAAACAGTGAACTAATCAAAAACATTAATGATGACGCCACTTATTTATGTGTTTGTTTACACTTCGGTGGTGACAAACAATATGCTTTTGTTGAAATTCCTTCGGTTAATATTCCACGTTTTATCGAGTTACCTTCAGAAAAGAAGACCAAAATCCGTCACCTTATTCTTCTAGACAATATCATTCGCCACTGTATAGATCAGTTATTTAAACCCTTTTTTGAATACGACAACATTGAAGTATTCTCAATGAAAATGACCAGAGATGCTGACTTTGACATTTCAATTGAACTTGAAAAAACTCAATTAGAACAGATGTCTAATGGTCTTAAAAAGCGTTTATATGCTCAACCCGTTAGACTTGTGTTTGATCGTGAAATGCCTCAACACATGCTCAACATGTTAAAAAAACAACTTAACATCAGTTCAACTGAGTGCCTAATACCTGGTGGCCGTTATCACAGTTTTAAAGACTTTATTAATTTCCCTAATCTTGGGCGCAAAAAGCTACTAAATGACAAAATGCCTGCATTAACTAGCGTACAGTTTAAGGCCTGTTCAAATAATTTTGAAGCTATCCGTCAACACGATATTTTACTTAACTATCCGTACCATAAGTTTTCTCATTTTACCGAACTAGTGCGTCAAGCCGCTTATGACCCCGCAGTGACAGCTATTAAAATTAATTTATATCGAGTGGCAAAAAACAGTCATATTATGCAATCGTTAATTGATGCAGTTAAAAATGGCAAGCGTGTCACAGCAGTAATCGAGCTTCTCGCCCGTTTTGATGAACAATCCAATATTGACTGGACTGTACGCTTAACCGAGGGGGGCGTAAAAGTACATCATGGTATCCCCAGTTTAAAAGTGCATTCCAAACTGTGTCTTATTTCGCGTAAAGAAAATAATAAGACGGTGCTTTACGCTCATATTGGCTCAGGCAATTTCAATGAAGGCACGGCTCGATTTTATACCGACTTCTCACTGTTCACTGCAGATCAACAGATTACTCAAGAAGTTAAACAAGTATTTGATTTACTTAAACGGCCATATCACAAAGACAATTTTGAGCACCTCATTGTTTCTCCGTTTAATTCTCGTCAACGCTGGATTGAGTTAATCGACAAAGAAATTCAATTTGCCAAACAAAATAAACCTGCAGCAATTACTCTAAAACTGAACAACTTAGTTGATGAGATTATGGTTAACAAACTGTATGAAGCATCACAAGCTGGAGTCACTATTAAATTGTTGATCCGTGGCATGTGTAGTTTATTACCACAAATGGAAGGTGTAAGTGATAATATTCAAGTATTTAGTATTGTTGATCGTTTTTTAGAGCATTCTCGGGTGATGTTATTTCATGCTGGCGGAACAGAAAAATTGTATATAGGTTCATCTGACTGGATGAGCCGAAATCTAGATGAGCGCATTGAAGTGTGCACGCCGATCTATGATGTTAAATTAAAAAAGATGGTAATGGATATTTTGCAGATTCAATTTAGTGATAATACTAAAGCGCGGATGATTAATCAGTATCAGGATAATCAATACAAGCCCAGAGGCAATAAGCGAAAAGTGCGAAGTCAGATTGCAATACATCAATATTTATCTCAATATGAAACTAAGATAGCGCAAAAAAAGACCGACCATAATGCCAATTCAGAAATCGAATGGCTTGAACAAAAATCACAAAAAAAGGCTTAAAAATAGGTGTCATCCACACAACCATCTCTGCATTTTGTTGCTATCGATATGGGATCTAATAGCTTTCATTTGGTTATTGCCCGTGAGCAGCATGGTATAATCCAAATTCTGCATAAAGAAAAACGTCAAGTCCAATTAGCTAAAGGGCTTCAGGATGATGGCTCGCTTGACGATGCAGCCATCGAGCGTGGTTTAGCTTGCTTAACTGAGTTTAATCAACGTTTTTCTGAGCTTGAACAAACTCGAGTAAGACTCGTTGCGACGCACACTTTGCGTGTCGCAACTAATTACCAACAATTTATTAAAGCTGCGTTAAATATTATTCCTTATCCCATTGAGATAGTTTCTGGTCATGAAGAAGCGCGACTTATTTATAATGGTATTGCACACAGCCAAACCTTAACGGCGCAAAACTTGGTTATTGATATTGGCGGAGGTTCTACTGAGTTGATAGTAGGAAAATTCAATTCTCCTAGTCACTTAGCCAGTTTAAAATGCGGTTGTATCAGCTATAATCAACGTTATTTTGCTTCAGGTGAATTAACCAAAGAACATTTTAAAGCAGCTCAAAGTGCCGCAGACAAACAATTTTCACAACTCAGCAATGCCTACTTTAAACCTCACTGGCAATTGGTATTAGGCAGTTCTGGTACGGTTAAAGCAATATCAGATGCATTGAATAGCTTAGCGGATGAACCGCAGGCATTAAACTTAGACAATTTAAATAAATTAAAACGCTACCTAATTAATGTTTCCCACATTGACCAAATACAGCTCGAATACCTAGACCCTAAACGGATCCCCCTATTAGCATCAGGATTGAGTATTTTGATCAGTTTTTTTAAACGATTATCTATACATCAGATGCAGATTGCCCAAGGGGCATTACGAGAAGGCGTGCTATATGAGTTGTCACACATAGAGCAACGAGAAGGAGTTAAACAACACACCATCAACAGCTTAGCTAAGCTTTATCATATTGACCCTGTACAAGCGAACAATGTGATCAACTCAATCAAACATCTATATCCACAAGTTGCATCAAAATGGAAAATCGACAACTATTTGTGGTTACTTAACGATGCTGCAACCTTACATGAAATTGGTATTCAAATTAATTCTCGGGCTCACCAGAAGCATGGCGGATACATTATTGAAAAAAGCGATCTTCCCGGTTTTAATCAGCAACAACAGCACCTTCTGGCTTTATTAGTAACCAATCAACGAAAACGAATAGATATCGATTCTATCGCGCAACTAGATCAAGATGAACAAACATTATTGATCCGATTATTGGTTATTTTTAGGCTGGCGATGGTGCTCAACATTGGTAGAATGGGGAACAGTATTGAGCTCATTACAGTAATTGTTGATGAACAAACGGTGACTTTATCACTATCAAATAATCAATACTTTCAAAATGACCTACTCTGCCGAGACTTAGAACAAGAACAGAAAAGATTGCTAACATTAGGAATAAATTTACGTTTTTAATAAATTATTCCTAATGAATAGCCTATTTGAATATAATATTATTCAATAAGTAATTAATGCTACCCTTTGCTGTGTACTTTTTCTTGTGCTTTACGCTGAGCTTCTTTTTGTTGGCGGCGAGCATCAATGACTTGTTTTACATCGCTGCCAATATGCGCTTCACCGCGTTGTTTAGCTAATTGTACTTGACGTTCACGCTCAATAAACCGCTGACGTTGTTCTTGCGGCACTTTATCAATGCAATGAGGACAGCTGACACCTTGAACATACGCTTCAGTTTGCTTTTCTGCTTCAGTAATAGGCATACGACAAGCATTACATTGGTCGTATTGGCCTTTTTCTAGGCTGTGATTTACCGCTACACGGTTATCAAACACAAAGCACTCACCTTCCCATAAGCTTTGCTCTTGTTCTACTTCTTCAAGGTATTTTAAAATGCCGCCTTCAAGATGATATACCTCATCGAAGCCCTGCTCTTTTAAATATGCAGTAGATTTTTCACAGCGAATACCACCGGTACAAAACATCGCCACTTTTTTGTGTTTAGCTGGATCTAAGTTTTGTTTTACATATTCAGGAAACTCACGGAAAGTCTCGGTTACTGGATTAACGGCATTTTTAAAAGTACCAATTTGTACTTCGTAATCATTACGAGTATCAACCAACACCACATCTGGATCTGAAATCAGTGCATTCCAGTCTTTTGGTTTTACATAGGTCCCGACGACTTTACGAGGATCGATGCCTTCAACCCCCATAGTGACGATTTCTTTTTTTAGCTTAACTTTGGTGCGGTAAAACGGCATTTCAGCATCAAAAGATAGCTTAGTTACAATATGATCTAAACCAGGTTGAGTGCCCAACCAAGCCAATAAAATGTCAATCGCTGATGACGTTCCGGCAACAGTGCCATTAATGCCTTCTTGAGCAAGTAACAAAGTCCCTTTTATGTCGTTTTGTTCCATGACGCTAAGCAATGGCTGACGGACAGCCTCAAAATGAGGTAACGCAACAAATTTATATAACGCGCACACAGCAACTTGGGATTGAGATGATGCTGATATGGTTTTTGACATAGTATCTAGTTTAGTTTTGTGTTTAGGCTCTTGCATAAAAATGTTGACTCCGCTGGCTGGAACTTAATTTCCAGTGCATATTACAGTGCATATAATAAGGCCTACGCATTGTGCACAGGCTCAAAAAAACGGCGGAAAGTATACCTAAGTCACACTCAAAAAAATACTAAAACTATCTAAACCCTTTTTTTACTTTGCGATTAGGATTTTATTTTGCGGTTTTGAGCCAGAAAGCGTTACTCTATTAGCAAGATTTAATTTTATAGACACCTAATGAATTCTGCTATTTTATACACATTTCGTCGTTGCCCCTATGCCATGCGGGCTCGTCTTGGGCTTCATTTAAGTCAACTGAATCCGTTAGTACGTGAGATTGAACTTAAAAACAAACCTGCAGAGATGTTGGCTATTTCGGCCAAAGGGACAGTACCGGTGTTAGTGACGGCAGATAACCAAGTTATCAGTGAAAGCCTGGATATTATGCGTTTTGCGTTAACCCAATACCCTGCACCGGATACAAAATACCTAACAGCAAACGAATATCTATCACTACAGTATTGGTTAGATAAGCCATTAACAGAATCACTCATTAATGCTAACGATAATGACTTTAAACCTTGGTTAGATAAATATAAGTATGCAGATAGATTTCCTGAAAACAGTCAGCTTTGGTATCGACAACAAGCTGAACAATTTATTCAGTTGCTGGAAGATCAATTACAACAACAAAACTATTTGTGCAGCAACACCCCTACACTAGCTGATTTGGCTATTTTTCCGTTTATACGCCAATTTGCTAATGTTGAACCTGTATGGTTCAACGCTATTCCCTACCCAAAAGTAAGCGCTTGGTTGACCACGTTAGTGAACAGTCCACTATTTAATGTGACCATGTACAAATATCCATTGTGGTTACCCCAACAAAATATGATTCAATTCAAATATTCGATAAGCGATGATGGACAAGTAGTACCTTTGTGCAAGAATTAAAAAATTATGAATCTTTAATGATTTACAGACTATTAATCCGTTAATTTTTAAAGTAAATTAATCTTACTCGCAGTAAATAGCCGTTTAAGAACATGGATTCTATTTTTACTGCAGATTTCTAATTTAGGGTTATACTTAAATAAGTCATTGCTGGAACGCAAAGGAACATGACATGGATAATATGGATATTACGTTAGTATTAATGCTTATCGCATTACTGGTTTTACATATTCACTTTTGCTATCGAGCTTTTACCTCGAAAGCACATATCAAAAATGCTCAACGTATAGTGTGGTCGATGATCAGTTTGTTAATGGGACCATTAGGCTATTATGTCTATCAAAACATGATCCCACTTGAGTTTTACGAATAGCCAGTAAGACTAAACGACAATATAACGAGCCTGTTTTTTCAATAAAGGCTCGTACTCTCTGTTGACCTAACTTATAAATAACGGGCGAATTGTTGACCATTTTTTAATGGTTTTACAGGCGCGGTTACCGCAGGCGTACCTACGTATAAAAAGCCCACTATTTGATCTTGTTTCGATAAGCCTAATTGTTGATGTACATTAGCATCAAAAGCAAAATCACCAGTACGCCATACTGCACCTAGTCCAATCGCAAATGCAGCTTGCTGCATTGCCATCGTCGCACAACCCGCTGCAATATGCTGTTCTAAAGCAGGTACTTTATCATGCGTTTGTGTTTTAGCGACTACCGTAATCACCATAGGTGCACGATAAGGCATGTTGGCGACTTTAGTGAGAAAAGTTTCGTCTGCACCACTTTTTTTAGCCGCATCAACAAAAATATTTGCCAACTTAGCTAAGCCATCATCTACCGCAATAATAAACTCCCAAGGCGTTAGTGCACCGTGGTCTGGTACTCTTGCTGCTGCATCAAGTAAAAATGTGAGTTGTTCGGCATTGGGTGCTGGAGCAATTAAACGAGGCGTCGATTGGCGAGTCAATAACAGTTGTTTGGCGTCCAAGATACAATCCTTTTGAATAAATGATGACGCCGATATTAACAAAAATCCCACGCATAAGGTGGGATTTTTTGGGATTGATCTATGTAACCTAAACTCGTGATAGCAAACGCTTCTCAAACAGCTCTTAGCCTTGTTAACTGCGTTGGATCAACTTGCCAATAAACAAGGTTACTTCAAAAACCGACGTCCTATAAAATAGTCAACACTGGTGTAACGGCCACCACCAATCACAAATAAAGCCAGTAACATGAATAAATACGTTATCGCGAATTCAATACCGTTATTTAAAATAACAAAATTACCCGAACTGGTTAGCCATTCATAATTACCATGCTCTTGTAAAATAGATTTTGCCTCTGCTAGCTTTTCCGCTGCAGCCAACACTTTCTCATTCGCTAGCCATGAACTTGGATCGGCAATGGCCAACCAGCCATTAGGCAAATGCACCGCAAAAGCAGCAACTAACATGGTGACCATCATTGGCAATGCAACGAGTCGAGTGGCTAAACCAATCAAGATTAAAAAACCACCAAATAATTCAGTGCCTGCTGCTAATGCTGCCATGACTTCAGGCATTGGTAAACCTAAGCCCCAATCAGGATTACCAAACCATGCAGCAGTGTCTTCAAAATGTGACAATTTATTGTACCCTGCCTGCATTAACACAGGTGCAAGATAAAGCCTTAGCATTAAAGCGGCTAAGCCTTCTGTATGTTTAATTACATTTAAAAACTGTTGATATAATCCACTTAGTGTTTGCATAAATAATCCTGACTGAAATCGTTGTTGTAGTAAGAGACCCGCTGAAGATTAAAAACATTTCATCTTAAGCATTAATTGATAAAAATTGACATTATTTGTCTAAGTGTAGTTCAGTTAAATCTTCTACTAATTCAGTTAATTTTTTGTCGAAGTGCTTTCGTTGTTTTTGACTAAATGTTTTATTAAGCGCAATCAACATTGAACCAAATTTTCTGGTGTTTTCATCAACATTATCGCGATAAACTTTAGATTTCAGTTCGTCAGGCGAGATCATTAACAACTTCATTTGTTGGGTAAAATAATCAGTTTGCTGACGGCGTTTAAGTGCTTGTTCAAATTGACTTAGCCATTCATGGCGATACTCAAGCCACATGTCTAACGTGGCTAAACGTTCCGTATTAGCTTGATGAATAATATTTTTTTGTTCATCAGTAGCGTTGCCGGTCCATTCAGTTAATTGTTTTACGATTCTTTTGTCTGAGTCTTTTATTAATTCGGCTTGATCTTTACCGGCATATTCTTCGATTAATTCTTGTTGTTCTTTTTTAAGTTGGGTTAACACTTGATTCACTTGCTCATTAGTGAAACTTGCCATAATAGGTAATAGTTCTGGCATGACAAAATCAAAAATACGATGCCAATGTGCCTTTGCCAATGACACTTGGTTAAGCCATAGCTCTGGGGTCATTGTTTGTTGATTCGTCAGTGTCGATAATAAAGACAATTGATCACGATAACGCGGCAATTCTTGTTGGCGATGCCAAATTAAAAATGATTCGATAATGACATCAAATTTGTCTTGCTGATCTGAGGTTAACTCTACGTATTCTTCAACTTCCCACTCTATCGCCCAATCCAAAAAGAAATAACTTATTTTGGTTGAGCAGCCAACAAAAAATAGGCAACTTAATAGTAGGATAATCACTTTTTTAGACACAGATAATTCCTTTATCAAAACGTGCTTCACTTATACTTTGTAAGAACCTTTTACGTTATCGGAGCATATTAGCAAGTGATTAATGTAAAGTAATGTGTAAAATATTGTAAGTATTTTGTTGCTTTTTGTGGATCTTTGGCTGCCATCAGTAATGCCCACATTGCTGAAAATAACCAAAAACAATTCATTGCAGCGGGTAATGCAGCTTTCGCCGCCGCCACATCTGTGAGGCTAGCGACCTGACAATATTGTCTGATCACGTTATCGATTAATTGGTTCACTTGTGTTTTTGATAGCTGATGACTGGCCACAACGCTTGCTAAATCGAACAATGGATGACTCGCCACAGCATATTCATAGTCAATACAAAACAGCTGATTAGATTTACCGCCACTAAACAGTAAATTGTGCGGGGTTAAATCTCGATGACAAAAAGTCGGCAGCAACATACAGGCTTCTAATTGTGATAACCAATGTCGAACAAGCCCATTTAAACGTAACAATTGATGCCAAGCATCATGCCATTGTGGAGCGATTTGCGATGAACTTAATAGGTCTAACTGCTGCGCATATTGTTGCCACTGCTCAGTCACAGTAATACTTTTATTGGGTGCTGGTAGGGTAATAAGTGTGCTAAATAGTGTTGTTAATAAAGGAACAGCATCAACGGTTAAAATTGGCTTGTTTTGTCCATTCTGCAGAGATGAGTAACTGTTGATCGCTGAAAAAATTGACCAGTCGATATTGGGTTGATGAATAAACTCACTTAAATATAGTTGGTTGTCATCACTGACCCAAACTAGGGTTGGGGCAATGTGAGCCGCAATAGCCGTATGCCAACATTCTATTTCGAGTGTCCTATCACACCAATTACTATGGCGTTGGTTAACCCTTAAAACCTTATCGCCATCATCACAAGATAACTTAATATTAAGATTACTGATCCCTGCGTTGAGCAATGATATGGCGGTACATTGTGTTTCAAGTCTATTAAACAACGCCATTGGCATTGTTTTCGTCATAATGTCGAGCACATCAATGGGTAGAGATAACAAGGGTTGGGACATCAAATATTTTCTCTAATGAAATGGTATTGTGGTTGGCTATGCTCCAACCACCTCTTGACTCGTATTGTCTTGCGTTATTATATGATGACGATATTTCTTACGCCACATCATGTATCCACCAACCGCCATCGCGACATATAAAACAAACAAACCCGATGTCAGCATTAAGCCTTTTTGAAAGTAAAGGTAAATAGACACAAAATCAATGACGACCCAATAGAGCCAATTCTCCAGCACTTTTTTAGCCACTAGATAGGTTGTTACTATAGCAAAACAAGTGGTTGCCGCGTCGACATAGGGAAATGCTGCCGACGTGTAATGAGCCATACCATATCCCACCAGCAAAGATACTAATGATGTAGCGCCGATGAGCCTAGCATGTGTACTCCAAGACCAACTGGTAATATTAAGATGATTCGTTTCGATGTTGTGCTGAGTACCATTTTGCAAATCTGTATTGTGCAAATTACTTTGCTGAGACGGTGGCACGTGCAACCACAGCCAATAACCATATACCGCCATCCCCATATAATAAATATTAAGGACTGACTCCATCAATAACGATACATTCCAAAATAGTACAGTATAAATGGCGGTACTAATAAATGCTGCAGACCAGCACCAGATGTTAGTCCGCATGGCAAGAATTAAGTAAGCAAGCGCTAGCATAACGGCAACAGCCTCCCAAAACGTCATTAATGACGCTTCATTAAAGGCTTGTTGTAGCGTTATAAATAGATCATTCATTGCAGTTATTCGCTATGAGCAAGATCGAGCTCACCACCAATAAATTTACACACAAAAACAGCTTTACCCCATTTTTTATGTGCAGCTTGCATTTCAATGGCTAACATCGACATTACATCGGCATACTCACCGCACACTTGAGTTGCCATCGCGTTAGTGACTCGTTGAATATTGTCATAACTATCCACTCTGCCGATAAACCATTGGATCGGATCAAGATAGTTTTCATTAAACGGATACATGCTGATTTCTGCAGTTAACTTCATCTTTTATTCCTTATTAAAAGCCGCTACAACACAGGTTGCAACGGCCTCAAGCCATTACATAAATTGAACTTCTAATGTTACGCCCATTTGGCGTGGGTCGCCGTAACGAATATATTGCTTGTCAGCCCAGTCTTGATCTGGCTCATTGCCAAAATAAAAACCACGCACGCCATATTGTTCATCAAACAAATTGCGGCCCCATAAATATGCCGACCATGTTGGCGTTTCATAGCCTAAGCGAGCGTTATAAATGGTATAGGCTTCTGACTGAGATTCATTGCTGTCTGAATAATAAAACTGGCTTTTACCACTGGCATTCACGTTTGCAAACCAGCCTGAGTCTGCAACATAGGTCATACCTGCACTGTAAGTAAATTTAGGCGAATGCGCTAAGTCGCGGCCAGATAAATCGACGGTAGAACCGTATTTGTCACTGTATTGATATTGGCCATATTCGGTTTCTAACCAACCGAAACTGCCATAAAATTCAATGTTTTCTGTCAAATACCATTTTGCATCGAGTTCCGCGCCATAGTTATTTGAACTGCCTGCATTTTCGGTAAATAGAATAAACCGCTGTGGGCTATCTGGATCTTGTAAAGATGCGGCGACTTGTTGATCTTGGCGATCCATATAAAATAGCGCCAATGTAGAATCCACTTCTCCGTCAAACCAGCTCGATTTCAAACCGACTTCATAGTTATATAAAATCTCAGTGTCGAATTCTTTCTTGTCTGACAATTCAGCAGGTAATGTCATATTAAAACCACCCGCTTTATAACCGCGAGCAACACGAGCATATGCATTGTGATTATCATTAATGACTTTTGACAATGCTATATGGCCTCCCCACATATCTTCTGATGGGGTAAAATTATCTTCGTTAGTGTCACTATAATCAGTATCGCGACGCTCGAAACGCAACCCTGTCGACAATAAGTAATCATCGCCTAAATGGCTGTCTAGTTGAGCAAATACAGCATAGTTTGTCGCATCATAGCTCGACTGTAACACTTCATCAGGGTAAGAATTGTACTCGGAGTACAAGTCGTTATCTTCTTTTAAATTCATTGCGTACACACCCACTAACCAGTCAGTGCTGCCCGCCCAGATACGTCCAGCCGTTTTTGACGACAAGCGAAACTCTTGAGTAAAAGTTTTACGGTCACCCTTTTTATCCCAAGTATAATCATAAACGCATGGCTCACTGCCAACAGGATTGTAGTCATCGTCATACAAAGTACATTCCTTGCTTGCCCAATACTCTGGATTTGCCCAATCGCCATCATAACCATTGTGATGATCTGTTTGTGCAAATGAAGTTAACGAAGTGAAATCAAATCCTTGCACTCCAGTATAAATGAACTTAATTCCTGTCCCTGTGGTTTTTTGGGTATCAACCCCAGGTTGGTCGGTTAAGGTGTTAGTGCGATTGTTGTCCAATGTCCATACATCGTAACCATTATCAAAATTGGCGTGCAATAAAGTTAAGTCGATTTGTAAGTCATCAGTCGCGTACCAACGAAACTTAGCCCTCGCCGTTAACTCATCACGTTCATTGGTATCATCGCGGTTAAGATAGAGGTTGTCACGATAGCCATTTTGGTTATGTTGTTCTAGTGATACTCGGTAGAGCAATTTACCCGAATCACTGAGTGGACCAGAACTAAAGCCAGAAAGCGTGCGAAGGTTGTCGTCACCTAAACTGATTTTTGCCCCATGTTCAAATGATTCTGTAGGGTCATTACTTTTTAAGTAAATTAATCCGGCTAACGCATTAGCACCATATTGGGTACCTTGTGGACCGCGCAAGACTTCAACTTGCTGCATGTCATACATGCTCGATACCATACCAAGGCCAGATAGATCGATATCGTCGACCACAAAGCCTACGGATGAGTTGGGTGCACCTTGATATTGTTCTTGTTCACCAACACCACGAATTTGGAAATATTTAGGACGAGAACTGCCACCAGACCAGTTAAAGTTGGCAATAGAATTGAGCACATCTTCAAAATGTTGCGCCCCTTCGTCTTCTAGTTGCTGTGCATCAATAACCGTCACACTTGACGGCATTTTATCAAGGCTGATATTACTAAAGTCAGCATTAACAACAATCACTTCCATTTTTTCAGATTCAGGTGTAACGCGCTCAACATCAGCGGTTTTAGCGATAGCAACAGGCGAGCTCAATGCTGTAATAACAGCTAAAGCAATTGGCGTGTGGGATAACCCAGTAGAATTTTTCGTGAACATAGGACCTCAAATAATTATTTTGAGATCCGGCAAGAGTAGCGAATAAGAGGTGCACATAAAGATAGTGTGGCCCATTCCTACGCCGGTATAAGCCGGATCAGGTTCTAAGGGTTCGTCATAAAGACATCTCAGTTCAGTTTTACTGAACACCCCTTGGCGGTCATAATTATAAACTATCTACAATCTGATTACACGAACAGTCATACATTTTAATAACACAACATATTCTGGGTATTGAAGCTAACACCTTGAAGATAAATAAAGTGTTAGCCTTAAAAATTTTTGCCCCTACCGGTTAACTTGAGTTAGGTTAACAACACTGACGTTATCTAATTAATAAGAAAACGTTTCGCGTACGTAAATCTCAAAGCGAATTGCTTGGGTATTTGGCGCCACACCGCTCACTTGTAATTGTTGCATGCCATGTAATTTAACCGATTTCCAACTGCTTGCTTCATCTTCAACAGTCAATCCGTTAGCATCAAACCAAGTAAATTTATATTGTACCCGTAAGTCGGTACTAGATTTACTTTGAATTAATGCCGATGCTTTAAGTAAATCAGCCACCATGTGTGATGAAATATTTGTCACCTTGATATCGCTCGCAAATGAGGCGCTATCTACTCTAACCAGCCCACTAGAATCGACAGCAATTCCCGCAGTATTGTGTGCACATGCACTCAGTAACAGTGCAGAAGCGATAAAGCATAATGATGTTATTTTCATACTATAGTCCTTCTAATAAACTGGCTAAATTAATTTTGTGGAACAATAAAACTCACTATATTACTAATCCAGCAAAAAATGAGCTCGAGCTGTGGCAATAAGTTGTTTACGGTTGGTTTGCCAGCAGTTAATGCTCACGTTCGCAACTCGACGACCTTGGCGAGTAATTTTACATTCGGCAAACGTATCTTGATGTAAACCAGCACGTAAATAATCAATCGAAAAATCAACAATTTTAGGCACTTTCTTGGCTTGCATAAATACCATTAATTGCACAATTGCCGACATCTCCATAAACCCAGCAATCACTCCGCCATGTATCGCAGGTAAAATCGGGTTACCAATATTGTCATCTTTAGCGGGGAGTCTAAATACCATTTCATCGCCAAAACGGGCCACAGACATACCAATGAATTGTGAGTAAGGTACTTTCTCAAGTAGATAACTATAATCATTCAGTTCAATGGCGCGTTTAACCACATCTTGAACATCTAAACCCTTTGCTGGATCTATTTTGCTTGGCTCGCTCATGATTTAGCCCCCGGCAAATTACCCATTAACGCTTGACGAAACTCTTCACCGACCATTTCAGGACTAATGCGCATAAATGAACCCACAGCATGAGCAATAGGTTCATCAATGCTGTCTTGATAGGCAATCGCACGGGTAAAGGCAACGCTTGACGATAAACGATAGCATTCAGCAAAGGCATAAACTGATTTATGTGGCTCTGCAGGTTTCATGTAATCGACACGTAAATCCAATGTTGGAGACAATTCTAACGATTGATACTTTTTCAAAATGGCACATACCACTGCGGTGCCGCAAGCAGTATCGATCAAGGTCGTGATCACTCCACCGTGAATGACTCCGGTGTCAGGGTAACCAATAATATCTTGACTGTAAGGCAGCTCAATTAACACATGATGCTCGCTGGCTTCTTGCACCGTAAGCCCTAAACGACGACATTGAGCAAGTTGATTAACAAAACGGGTAGCAACTTCTGTTAATGGAAAAAAATCACTGTTAGTTTTCATTATCCGCGACTCAGCATTGGGCCTAATGGTTTGCCCCCTAAAAGATGCATATGAATATGATACACCTCTTGACCGCCATGCTTATTACAATTCATTATTAAGCGATAACCGTCTTCTGCAATACCCGCTTCATCAGCAAGTTTTGCCGCTACTGTTATCATTCTCCCTAATGCTTTTTCATCAGACGCTTTAACATCATTCGTTGTCGCGATTAAATGGTTAGGAATAATCAAAATATGCGTAGGAGCTTGCGGAGCAATATCCCGAAATGCGGTGACTAACTCATCTTGGTATAAAATATCCGCTGGAATTTCACGGCGGATAATTTTGCTAAATATGGTTTCTTCGGCCATTAGGAGGATCCTCATTAAATAACTGCATTGTAACTATTGATAATACTATCAAGTCTTTGATCTATCACTCCAGTAAAAACGCTTTTTATGGTTAATATTTTACCTAAAATGGGATTCGTTTGCTTAAGTGAGTCAATTTTGGCAGCATTGGTTATTATAGCTCAATCGTTTTGATTGCGACTTGCCACTCATTCGGAATTCTTTATGCATTATCATATTCATGCGGTCGACCCAAAAGCTCATTTATTTGAAGTTACCTTTACGCTAAAAAACGCCAATCCATCTCAGATTTTCTCATTACCGGCATGGTTACCTGGCAGTTACATGATCCGCGATTTTGCTAAAAACATCATTGAAATTGATGCCAAAGAGAATCAACAATCACTTTCGGTCACTCAATTAGATAAACAAACGTGGCAATTGGATAACCAAGGTAGCCACATTAGCTTGTGCTACCAAATTTATGCATGGGATTTGTCTGTTCGAACAGCGCACCTTGATACTAATCATGGTTTTTTTAATGGCAGTAGCGTGTTTCTAGCCGCTAATGGCCTTGAGTCTCAGCCACATAAGGTCACTATTGCCAAGCCTGCTCTTGCAAACTTAGCTCATTGGACGCTGGCCACCAGCATGACGAGAACAACCGGCGAGCAATTTGGTTTTGGTGATTTTAGCGCAGAAAATTATGACGATTTAATCGATCATCCAGTTGAAATGGGTGAACTCACCATCGAAACATTTTATGCGGCCGGTGTTCCACACGATATCGTTCTCAGTGGTAAACACCGAGCCAATATGGCTAGATTGGCCAATGATTTAAAAGCGATTTGCGAATATCAAATCGATTTGTTTGGCACTCCAGCACCGTTTAAGCGCTATGTATTTATGACAACGGTTTTAGATAATGGTTTTGGCGGCTTAGAGCATAAAGCATCTACTGCATTGATGTGTTCGCGTAATGACTTACCCTTGTCGCTAGATGCGCCTGTGGATAAAGGTTATTGCACTTATTTATCATTATGTAGCCACGAATACTTCCACTCATGGAATGTTAAACGGATTAAACCAGCTGAATTTACCCCATTTGATTTATCACAAGAATCATATACGTCTCAATTATGGGCGTATGAAGGCATCACATCATATTACGATGATTTAATTACTTTTAAATCACAATGTATTGATCAAGCAGGTTATCTCACCCTGCTCAGCCAAATTATGACTCGAGTATATCGAGGCCAAGGCCGTTTTAAGCAAACGTTAACGCAATCAAGCTTTAATGCGTGGACCAAATTTTATAAGCAAGATGAAAATGCCGCCAATGCCATTGTCAGTTATTACACCAAAGGGGCACTGTTTGCATTATTTTTGGATTTAACCATTCGTATTGAATCTCAAGGTAAGCACAGCCTAGATGATGTAATGCGAACGCTTTGGCAACAATACGGCTTAACTGGCATCGGAACCGATCCGTTTAGTCATCAGCGAATTGTCGAAACGATACTAAACCGCCCTTGTGATGATCTATTTGCCTATCTTAACAACTGTGATGATATTCCGCTTGAAGCTTTATTGGCTCAGGTCGGGGTGTCCATGACTCTTCGAGCAAGTGAAGGTAATACTGATTTAGGTGGCGGTGATGCTAAGGGGTATATCAATGGCTTTGGTGCTAAAACAAAGACTGAATCAATGGGTTTAAAAGTGTTAAGCGTAATCCAAAATAGTCCGGCACATCAAGCTGGCCTTAGCGCTGGAGATTTATTGATTGCAGCAGATAACTTACAAGTTACCGCACAATTTGAACAACAACTACAAAACTTACCCATTGGTGAGGTACTTACCTTACATTGGTTTAGACGTGATGAATTAATGCAAGGACAACTGCCTATTCGTGAAGCGGTTTTAGACACGGTTTCTCTTAGCATCAAGGATGCTAATAAAACAATGCTCTGGTTAGGTTGTTAACGACAAAGCCAAATAAAAAATGGGTACCAATTCAATTGATACCCATTTTTATTACATTTCAATCTTAAAAACACTAAAGATATTATATTCTCACCTCATGCATGTGAGTTTGCGCCCATGCAATTGCTTGTCCACGACTAGACACCCCAATTTTTCTAAATGCTCGGTATAAATGGGTTTTAATAGTTGATTCGCTGACAAATAGCTGATTAGCAATATCTAAATTAGTACTACCAGATAATAAAGTCTGTAATACTTCACGCTCGCGGATGGTTAACGGTTCACTGTCCTCGTCATTTTCATCGTTCAGGGCTGAACGTAATAATTCTTGAGGAATGACTCTACGACCTTTCATGATGTTATTTAAGCCAAGACTAATTTCGTTTAAGCTGCTGTCAGCATAAAATACCCCTAACGTCGTTGTGGGGTGAATAAGAAATCGAGTATCGAGTTGTTTAGGGAAATTGATAAAGACGGTATGGATAGAACAATATTCACGTTCAATAAGACGCTGTAATTGATATACCTGTTGTAAGTCAATGGTTGATAAGTCAAAAAATACTATTGAAATAGGTTCTACAGCTAACATTTTGGCCATAGAGCTTGGCTGGCTTTTAGATAATTTAGCTAAAAACTCTTGCGGCCAACGCCAATCCAATAAGTCTGTTAACAGCTGAGACCTTGATACTATCATCCAATTTACGACTTTAAACATTTCATACACTCCATGTGATTAAAATACATGACTCAATGCCAAGCCTATATTCATACATGGTAATACTAACAATCAGCACCTCATCTGCAAATAAGCCAAAAGGATAGCTATAAGAACAAAAATAGACTTTAGTACTAGTGTTTGGTAATTATCTTAATTCTGATCGATTTAACTCTATTTTAGTTAATTAGATTGAATAATGCATAAATTAGATAACATAAAATCAAAATGCTTTACTCAAGTAAGCAATTATCGTTAATCGCTTAATCAAATAAGTAAACTGGCCATCAATGCTAAAAACAGAACGATAGAAGTGATTTGCCAGAAACGAACTGGGTTACGGTTAATTAACGGAACAAAATGCTTAGCATTTCGATTTAGACTTGCCGTTGTTAATTGATGAATAAGCTCACAGGTATCAGCTTGACGTAAATTAGGTTCAATATTAAGTGCTTTTTTTAATGCCAGATCAATCCACTCTGGTACCATAGGATTTAATTTATGCACGCTAACATATTCTAACCGTAAATAATCTTGCCGATTTCGACAACGTTCCAATTTACCTTTAAAAGGTAATTCTCCTGCCAACATCTCAAAAGCAATAACTGCCAGAGAAAATAAATCGGCACGCCCATCAGCTTGATAACCAAACATCACTTCTGGAGCGGTATAATCTGCAGTACCAAGAATCCGATCACGCGCTAACGGACTGCTTATTTCCGCAATGCCCTTAATGTAACAAGAACCAAAGTCGATAATTTTTACCACTCCCTCACGCGTAATAAAAATATTATCGGGTTTTAAATCTTGATGCAGCGTTTCACGGCGATGAAATGCTCTAATGCCTAATTCGATTTGTTTGAGCAATAATAACACATCTTCCACTGGCGCTTTTTTATGCTGAGTCAGCCACTCAGCTAAACTTATTCCTGATAAGAATTCGGTTAAATAGTACAAGGCAGACTTCGTTTTCTGTTGCTCAACCACCTTGACCACATGTGCACTATTGATACGTTGTCCCGTCCAGCTTTCCAGCATGAATCGTTCAATATAGGCTGCATCGTCTAAGTAATTAACAGAAGGGGTTTTCATGCAAAAAACTTGGCCGTGCTCATTGACTACCCGATACACTTGGCTGCGCTGTGATTGATGGATGATATGGGTAACCTGATAACCATCTAGCTTCATTCCTTCACTTAACGGTGGCGGAAATGGCTGTCGAGATAAACAATGATATACATCATCGATGGCTTGTTTAGGTAATTGACTCACACTTAAAAGCTGCGCACTAAGGTTATCTCTGCTACCAGAATCAAACGCTTTTCTAATCAAAGATTGGCAAAATTGCTCACATAAGTCATCGGTTAACTGAGGATATGATTGGCAAAACTCGCTTAACTCTTGATGTATTTCAAACTCAGTAAATTGGTCATGAACCCCGTCTGTTGTCATTAAATACAGGTCACCGACTTCTACCGACAAAATTTTGTAATCAACATCTAATTTGACATCCATCCCCAATGCACGAGTAAGATATTGGTTTGATGAGCTAATGTTGGCACTATGATCATGACTTAATTGAAGTAACTCACTCTGGCGAAAACGATAAATCCGTGAATCACCTACATGAAGCATGTGCACAGAACAAGACTTAAACACCAACGCACTAAAGGTGCAAACAAAACCTCGTCTAGCATCCCGATAATCTTGCCCTAATCCATATAACCAGCGGTTTAATGCCGTTAATACTTTAGTACTCGATGTTTGTACACTCCACGTCTCTGGAGTGGAATAGTAATCCGCTAGAAAGTTACTGACACTAATGGCTGAAGCATGTGCGCCCCCCTCAGCGGTACTGACACCATCACTGATCACACTCACAACACCCTTCGACATGAGCGGTATCCCTGAAGGAATACGAATTCCTATTGCATCTTCATTTTGTAACTTGCGGCCCTTTTCGGAAGCTTGGCCAACAACAAGCTGCAATGTTGCTGCAAAAGGAAGCATATCATCACCATTATCCAGTGTTTTTTCTAACGACTTTTCAGCCATATAAGCTCTCGTTGTTTGGTTAAAAAGTTTGTTACATAAAAACTCAAACTGCATAAATATAAGCAGTTTGAGTTTTAATCACAACGTCTGTAAATATCATTTAAATCAAGTATTAACTTACGCTGATTAACGTCACTTCACCTTGTTCGTTTACTTCAGCAATATGACCTTTGGGTTCTTTCATAAAAAATAATGTCACAAAACCAAATATGGCACTCACTGCAATCACATAGAAAAACACTTGAGTAGACACTAACGAGTAAACCGTTAAGAAAAATACGGCACCAACATTACCATAAGCTCCTGTCATACCGGCTATTTGACCCGTTAAACGGCGTTTAATGAGAGGTACTGCAGCAAATACAGCACCTTCGCCACCTTGAACAAAGAACGAACAAGCCATGACAACCATTACAGCTAAAGTTAATGACCAAGATGAATCAATTTGCGCGACCGATAAATAACCGATAGCCAAACCCGCAGTGAGAATAAGCAAGGTAGTTTTACGACCAAACTTATCACTTAACCAACCACCACCAGGACGAGACATGAGGTTCATAAAGGCATAACTTGAAGCCAACATACCGGCTTGCGCCATCCCCAGTTCAAACGTTTCGGCAAAGAATAGTGGCAACATGGACACAACGGCAAGCTCAGAGCCAAACGTAGTGAAATACAATATATTCAATACAGCAACTTGCTTAAACTCATAACGTTCAAATTCTGGGACTTCAATTGAAAACAAGTGTTTGTTCACTTGATACGTTTGATAATAATCAAACACAAATACCACGACTAAACCAAGATAAATCAGATAAGTGACATCTTGAGTAAACATACTCACACCTGCAGGAGACAACTTCCAACCCAACAGGGCTAACGTCGCATACATAGGGACTTTCATAATGATCAGTAGTACAAAATCACTTTTGCTAGTCACTTCTAAGCCACCACCTTTTTTCGGCTTAAAGTAGGTTGAACCTTTTGGGGTGTCGGTAACGTTGAAGTAATACACAAACGCAAACAATAAGCTCATTAAACCGGTAATACCAATGGCATAGCGCCATCCGTCAGGGCCACCAAAAGCAAGTGCAACGGCAGGTAAACTAAAGGCTGCAGCGGCAGAACCAAAGTTACCCCAACCACCATAAATACCTTCTGCAGTACCCAACTCTTTAGCCGGGAACCATTCACTCACCATACGAATACCAACCACAAAACCGGCGCCAATAAAGCCAATCAGAAAACGTGCCAAGGCTAATTGCTCAAAGGTATCTGCCACTGCAAACATAAAACAAGGTATAGAACAAATCCCCATCAATGCTGAGTAAGTGATCCTTGGACCATATTTATCGGTAACCATGCCAATGATAATCCGTGCGGGAATGGTTAACGCCACATTGAGGATCAACAAGGTTTTAATTTGCGATTTAGTTAGCCCTAAACTGTCGGCAATCACACTGACTAACGGGGCGGCGTTAAACCACACCACAAAAGTAATAAAAAAGGCCATCCAGCTCAAATGCATTATTTTCATTTTGCCGCGAAAAGAAAACAGATTAAATTTTTCAGCACTCATATTGCCTCCTTTATGACTGAGCTAAGACAAAAACATTGCCTTGCTCAGTTTTAATGTCGAATGGTTTAGCGACTAAATCATCATTTTCAATACAACGTCCCGTATTCAAACGGTAATGTTGTTTATAGAGAGGCGAAGCAACACAAAGCTCACCGTCAATTTCACAAATCAACCCTCTGGCTAACAAGCTCACACCACTAGCAGGATCGATATTATCAAGGGCAAACAAACCGTCATTACCGAGGTTAAAAATAGCCACTGCACGACCCGCTACCCAAGCTGCTACGCCAGTGCCTTTCGGCATGTTTGCTTCGCTGCACACGTTTATCCAACTCATACTAATTCCTCCACTGCGGGTTGTTCGATATCATCTGTAATATCTTTAACGGCAATCGTTCCTGCCCCAGCATCTTTAATGCTAGGGAAACGTTGATCTCGAATACGTTGATAAGCATTAGCATCTGCTGTTGGTGCATCATTTGGGTTAACAAACTCATTAAAGCGAGCCAAAAACTCAGGTTGATCAAGACTGGTTTTCCATTCACATTGGTATGTGGCGGCAATATGATCCATCTGTTGCTCTAAGGTCGAGTTGATCCCCAAAACATCATCAATAACGACTGATTGTAAATAAGCTAGACCACCTTCTAAAGAGTCCATCCAAGTAGAAGTCCGCTGTAATTTGTCAGCGGTTTTGACATAAAACATCAAAATACGATCGATGTACTTATATAGGTCTTCGGTGGATAAATCGGTAGCAAATAAATCACCATGACGAGGACGCATGCCACCATTTCCGGCAACATACAAGTTCCAACCTTTATCGGTTGCAATAATCCCAATGTCTTTACTTTGAGCTTCTGCACACTCCCTAGTACAACCTGACACTGCAAATTTTAATTTGTGCGGACTGCGTAAGCCTTTGTAACGATTTTCTAAATCGATAGCGAAACCGACTGCATCTTGTACGCCATAACGACACCAAGTACTGCCAACACATGACTTAACTGTTCTTAGTGATTTGCCATAGGCATGGCCAGTTTCAAAACCAGCATCAATGAGTTTTTTCCAAATTTCAGGTAACTGCGATAGCGGTGCACCAAACATATCAATACGCTGTCCACCAGTTATTTTGGTATAGAGGTCATATTCCTGGGCAATTTGGCCCATAGCGATGAGTTTTGTTGGGGTTATTTCGCCACCAGCTACTCGCGGTACAATAGAATAAGTACCGTCTTTTTGGATATTGCCTAAGTAAGCATCATTGGTGTCTTGAAGTTGTACATGGCCAAGATTTTGATCCAGCACATAATGATTTTGTAGGCTGGCAAAGATAGATGCGGCTGCAGGTTTACAAATTTCACAACCATATTTGTGGCCACTGGCAGAAGGTTTGCCATGCTGAGTGATTAAGGTATTAAAATCATTAATGCTTTCCACTTGGCATAAGTGATACAAGGCTTGTCGGTCATGATCAAAATGGGCACAAATCCCAGCATTAAAATCGAGCCCTGCAGCTTGCAACGTTTGATCAATAATTTTTTGAACTAACGGCGCACAACCACCACAACCCGATGCTGCGCGAGTGCATGATTTAATCTCGGCTATTTTATGGTTACCCGCATTAACAGACTCGACGATGTCACCTTTGGTTACTTGATGACAAGAACACACAATAGAAGTGTCTTTTAAATCAGCTTCATTTTCAGCACCGGCTAGCAATAACTCAACCGCAGAACCTTCAATCTCGTCTTGAGATAAATAGGCATCGAGCAAGCGACTGTAATCGCTGTTATCACCAATTAATACCGCACCTTTTAAAAATTTACCGGTTTCGTCTAACCATAATTTTTTATAAATGCCCGCTTGGTTATCAGATAACTCAACAAACTGTGCATTATCAAAACCACGGCTAGCACCAATTGCGGCTACATCAACACCCAACAACTTCAACTTGGTGCTCATGTCTGCACCCGTAAATGACTGTGAAACAGTATTTGATCCTAATGAGGCAATATGGGAAGCCACAACACGGGCCATTTGATAACCTGGAGCCACTAAACCAAATATTTTTTGCTGCCATAATGCACATTCACCAATAGCATAGACATCTGGCGCAGAGGTTAAGCAGTAATCATCAATTTCAATACCGCCACGTTCACCAATATTGATATTTGAAACACGTGCTAATGAATCTTGTGGACGAATACCGGCAGAAAAGACAATCATGTCAGTTTCAAGATAAGATTCATCATTAAAGGTCATTCTATGTAATGCCGTTTCACCGTCGATAATCGCGGTGGTGGCTTTTGATGTATGAACACTCACGCCGAGTTGTTCAATTTTACTACACAACAAATCACCCGCTTTGTCATTTAGCTGAACGGGCATCAATTGTGGCGCAAACTCAACAACATGGGTTTTCACTCCGAGTTGTTTCATGGCATTAGCGGCCTCTAACCCTAATAATCCACCACCAACAACAACCCCAACTTTGCTGTTTTGCGCAGCAGCTTGAATGGCCTCAAGATCTTCAATGGTGCGATAGACTAGACATTGAGCGCGATCGTTACCTTGAATCGGAGGCACAAACGGAAATGATCCTGTAGACAGTACGAGTCGATCATAATGGTAATTATCACCTTGGGCACTCGTGACCGTTTTAGCCGCTATATCAATTGCGGTTATAGGGGTGTTTAAGTGAAGCGAAATGCCCCAGTCTTGATAGTCTTGTGCACTGGTTAACATTAATGGATCGGCACTACCGGTCTCAAAATATTTTGACAATTGCACTCGGTCATAGGCTGGACGAGGCTCTTCTCCAAACACATGTACATCAAACGTTTTATTAAGCCCTAAACTACACAATTGCTCAATAAAGTGATGACCTACCATGCCATTACCGACGACCACTAATTTGGGTTTTGAGACTGCCATATCCTACTCCTTCATGCCACGGACTGTAAAAAAACAAAATGGCGCCAACTCCGCTTAAAGAGTTGGCGCCATTGCCAGTTACAATCCCGATTTTTTAAATTTTACTGTTTGAACATAAATGGTTTAAAACCATTATCGACATTCAGTATCATACTGTGATGTTGCAGGCTTTATGCCAACAAATAAAAAACTATAATTGATTGATTTACCTTAAATTAAAACTTAACAACCTTTACGTTGTGACGATAACTTGTCCACTTTAGGGATAATCGCACCAACATGAGGCGCACCATTATTGCTCACAGCTAAAGTCTCTGGTGCCAACGGACTTTTTTGCGGTCTGGCCACGGCAATAATTTGTGCCGACATTTGTGCCAAAGACAACCCTTTTTGCATCGCTTGTTGTTGAATAATCTGATGTGCTTTAGCTTCATCAAATCCTTGCGCCATGACAATTAATTTTGCCTGACTGAGCAGTTTTATACTGCGAATTTCATCATCCAATTTCTTAAATTCAGCTAAGGTTTTACTGGCAGCATCAAAACGCGCTTGGGCCAAACTTATCACGCTGGTTAATCGATTTACCGTTAACATCTCTGGGATAAAAGTAATGCGGCCACAATCAAGTAAATCGGTTAACGCTGTCTGCTGCCAGGTTTTGGCATTGACAACTATCACCATAGGCTTACTTGTTAATGTACGTTGAATTAGCCCTTGGATTTGACCGTGTAATGTGTCAGTTAATACCAATAAGGTATCAAATGTTTGTTGATGTAATCGTTGCTCAACTTGGCTCACAGAAGTCAGCACAGTGACATGTCCAAATGCCGCCATACAAGCTTGATACTGCACCACATCACAATCGACTACAGGCACGGCAGAAAAACTCGGATCACAAAATATTAAACTGCGCATAAAAACTCCCTGCTCCGCCATTGTTTTAGTGGACTATCTGTTGTATTAAAACGGTTTTCCCAACATTTCAGGCTTAAATCAACTGCTTGTTCTGCTGTAATAATTGCAGTTGTATTGGGTTCTGTCATAGCTGATTTACGACTCACTAATAGCAACACAGTAGCCAAAGTGGCCGTAATACTGCTAAGCGCTTGCTCAATCATGGTGCGCGACATTAATGCTGTTAGTTCACTGCTTACAAATGGCTGCTTCTCGCCCCACAACAGCGCAAGAATCTCGCTCGACAATTCTGCTTGACCCACTTTTGCACCAGAAAAGCCTTCTAATAACGTAGGAATAGATAAGCTCGATACCGCTATATTATCTGTCTGTCCGTTGACGACAGTTATCGTAGTCGACACTCTTGGATTACATTCTGTTTCGCCTTGTAAACCTTTAAAAATAGCAATACTGCCATCATGATATTCACCGTTTGCAAATAACACCTCACAAATACCTTGGTGCAAATTATCTAACCCTGGATGAAAATAACTGCGCAGACTTATCGGCGCATTTGCAGGATTGATACAACGCACTGCAGTTTGAATTAAACTGCGTAATCCTAATTCTTGATGTAATTGACGACACTCATCTAACACGGGGGCTAAGTCACCTGCGCGTACATAAACAATGTTATCTGATTGCAATGCCGCATTAGCGCTTTTTGGGGTAGTACAACAAGCAATATTTACCGCACTTAAGCAAGATTCAACATGGCGGCGATGTGGTAACGCTAGGCTGTCGCCGTGCAACATGACACGAATACCTTGGCTAGCTAATAATTTAGCCACCAACAATAACCAAGGTAACTGCTCACGCTTACCCGCATACACAGGCCAATCAATGTCAACAGCTAATGAACGCCAATCATGGTCTAACGTATGGCGTAAACCAGCCACCATTCCAGCGACTTCTTCTGTCGTTTCACCACGAACGCGCATTAACATCATGGCACTCGCCATCTGTACCCGAGTCGCTTTCCCTTTCGAAAAACCTTCAAGCAATAAGCTGGCCTCAGCAAAAGTTAATGCCCGCGAGCCTTTCTCACCCTTACCCAAGGCTTTTATCAATAACCGAAAATCAAACTCATCGACTGATGTCAGGGTTAACTCGCCAATTTTAGGCATAAAGTGCCTCATACTCATCAGCTGGCTGTGGTGAAGCAAAATCAATATCGTCGAGTAAAGCACCAAGCTGTTGCCCGACACTCACCACTTCACCAATAATGATTAATGTTGGTCCAGAGTCTTTAATGGTTAACGCGGCATCAGACATAGAGTCTACGGTTGCATAAGTAACAATTTGGTTTGCTCTACCGCCATTGGTAACGAATGCCACCGGCAAATCAGCTGCGCATAGTGTATCGAGTAGCCCAATAGAGATTCTTGCGGCTTGTTCTTTACCCATATAAAATACTAATGTCGATTGTGCCGCTAATAATGCCTGCCACTGCGTAGGCGCATTTACATTATCGACATCGGTCATCTTAGTGCCAGTTATCAAGGTTACGCTGCGCGCCATACCACGAAAAGTCAATGGAATACCTGTACTTGATGCACAACCTAACGCCGCGGTAACACCGGCAATAAACTGTGACCGGATCCCCTGCTGTGCCAAGTAAAGCGCCTCTTCAGAACCTCGGCCAAAAATATGTGGGTCTCCGCCTTTTAAACGTACTACTTTTAATCCTTGCTGAGCCAAACTCAGTAATAATGTATTAATATCTTCTTGCTTAACACTTGGCTGGCCGCAACGTTTACCAACAAAGTGGCGCTGACAAGATGGCGTCACCAACGTTAAAATATCGCTGCTCACAAGGCTATCAAACACTAATGCATCTGCTTGGGCGACAATTCGAGCAGCTTTAATGGTCATCAAATCCAACTGACCACAACCAGCGCCAACAATGGCGACTTCGCCAGCTTGCAGTTCACGGGTATGTAATCCATCAGTAATACTGCCTAAAGAGTTAATTGGCTGATGACCTTTTATCATTGCGTCTACGCTATTCATTAGGCAACTTCCTCTTCTACTGCATGTTGATGTTCAATTTCTGTGTACGATAATGCATCCAGCCAACTTTGCTTGGCACACTGCTTTACTTCACTGTTACAACTACCACAATGACGCCCGCAACCTAATAATGATTGAGTGTTGTCTAATGCCTGTTCAAAACTGATGTTAGCGACACCATCACTCATCACTTGATCATTAAATTGGTTATTCATTTCGGCGCTAATCTTCGCTTCGGTTACACCAGTACAAGCACACACTAATGGGCTGTTGCCCGCCTTTATTTGTTGATGTAATTGCTTAATGAGCTGGTTATCTAAAGGTTTACCAATAAACGCATTCATTTGGGTTAACGCGACATTCACTTTAGTGTCAGATAACAACTTTAGTGCTTTCAGTAACCCTTTCTCCATATTGCATTGGATATATAAAGGCTGGCCATCTATCGTTAAGGTCCATTTTAGTGAATGGGCTGTCGCTTGGTAGGCAAAACCGTCGTCGATATCTGTAAAACCAATGTGATGACACACTCCGTTCTCCAGCGTTTGTGTTACTTGCCAACATAGCCCGTGAGCAGAAGAGTCGTGTTGACCAAAAACCACACCTTGCAGAGCCAGTTCAACAGGACTTAATGTCACTGGTTGACACTTAAACCCTGGTTGTTTTGATATTGGATCGACACGTGCATCTAATGCCTGATTCACTCCTTTGGTCAGCGAAAACTGTGCAGACCAATGCATCGACATCAAAGCCATATTTGTCGGTATTTCATCATCGACAACGGCGCGAGCGACCGTGAATGAAGGTTGGATAATGAAATCAGGGTTAGTGAGCTCAGCAGAGTATTGTTTAATTTGATTTTGAATGGCTTCAATTCGGACCAAGCCACCTTCTGTTAAAGAAAATGTGCTGAGTTGTGATGAATGGATGAGAACAACAGGTTCTGGAATACTAGCTCGTAAGCTAGCAATATGCCCAGTGCGAGTCATGGTATGCCACTGATCCCGACTGCGGCCGCTATTAAGTAACAGTGTGTTACTCGGTAACAATTGCTGCGAAATATTAGCGGCTGGCGCAACAAACTGAGCTTTACCCGTTGCGGTAGCAAATACACCATCACTGAAAACACGCACGTTTTGTTGACCAATTTGAGCCGACAAAGCAATAGGCCATTGAGTTGGTGCTAATGCATCATATTGTGCTTTGGATAAATCTGTTAGCCCAGTAAGATCAAACATCTTAGTCGGAAAAACCTGTTTAACCTTAGCTGATAATGCTGCAAACTCGCTAAATACACTAACGTTGTCATCAAAATTAAAGCCATCAAAGCCCATTTTTTTCGCTACCTGACTAAGCGCCCACCAATCAGGTTTAGCTTGTCCTTTGGCTGTGATAAAGCCACGCTGGCGGGTAATAGTACGCTCACTATTTGTGACGGTACCGCATTTTTCCGACCAGCCTTGAGCAGGAAGTAATACATCAGCAAGCTTGGCTGTATCTGAGTCTGGGCTGATTTCAGACACCACCACAAAAGGACAATCGGCTAATGCTTGTGCTATTTTTTCACTGTTGGGCAAAGACACCACAGGATTGGTACCCATAATCCAAATAGCTTTGATTTTACCTTCGGCAAGGGCATCAAACATCTCAACCGCAGCTAACCCTTTCTGATCTGCTACTCTGTCAGTTTGCCAAAAATCAGCTAGTAACTGCTGCTCCGGTTGTGAAAATCCCATATGACACGCTAACTGAGTCGCTAAGCCTCCTACCTCACGGCCGCCCATAGCATTAGGCTGCCCTGTTAACGAAAAGAATCCACAACCAGTTTGACCAATGTGCCCTAGCGCAAGGTGGCAATTAATCATCGCATTCGTCACATCGGTACCGATGGTTGATTGATTAACCCCCTGACAAGATGCCGTAAGCACTTTATTGTTATTGACGACTAATTGATAAAAATCTGTAAGCTGGGTGACTGAAACACCGACTTCAATGGCAAGTTGGGTTAAATTGGCGCTTAATTGTTGCGCCTGGGAAACCACAGTATCAAAGCCTTCTGTGTGTGCAGCAATGTATGCGTGGTCAACACTATTTTGATCTGCTAGATAACCGAGTAAACCATGAAAAAGCGCTAAGTCAGCACCCGGTTTAATGGCTAAATGTAAGTCAGCTTGTTTTGCGGTGGCGGTTGATAAAGGGTCGATAACCACTAAATGCGCGTTGTTGGCTTTTTTCGCAGTTAATATCCGTTGAAAAAGCACTGGATGAGTCCAAGCTGTATTAGCACCGACTAGCACTATGACCTCTGCTTGTTCTAAGTCATCATAACAACCTGGCACCACATCTTCACCAAAAGCGCGCTGCATAGCACTAACCGCTGACGACATACATAAACGCGAGTTAGTATCAATATTGGCAGTTTGTAAAAAACCTTTAGCAAACTTGTTTGCTACATAATAATCTTCAGTGAGTAATTGCCCTGATAAGTAAAGTGCAACGGAATCTGGACCATGTTCCGCAATGGTTTGCGCAAACGTGTCTGCAATCAAGGTGCTCGCATTGTCCCAATCAAGTGGTTTACCTGAACGAAGTTTAGGATAACGAAGCACATTGGGTTGAGCTAAACTGTCGAGTAAACGCTCTCCTTTTGCACATAAATGCCCTTGATTAGCAGGATGATTACTATCACCCATTAATGATACATCGGCCACATCGACATCAACCCAATCGGCTTTAGTCGAAGACACGCTAACACCGCACCCGACACCACAATAAGCACAACTAGACTGGATTGTTGACATACATCTACCCTTTCACATTAACGATTTCATGATTAAATGACTGCGAAAGCCGTGCCAAAAAGTTAACATGCTGATTTACAATAGAAATAGAAATTCAGTTAAGTTTATTACATCAACATTTGCGCAACAAAAGTGCATGCCTGCGCACTTTTGTTGCGCATCTAGTTGAAATTAAAAGAATTTTAATACCTATAAAGAGGTATGCGAATATATATTGAGTAATATAAATGAGTGTTTAACTCACCGTCTTTCATCCTTTAATTAAACATTTTTTTAAAAGGAATGATGATTTTTCCAAATTATACGAGGTTAAAACTGAATGAGTTGATACATGCTGAATGAGAATTTTAGGCAATACATTAGGGAATAACGTTCTAATTAACGCAAGTAAATTGAAAATTGATGAATAAGTTTGTTTATGAAGTTTTTCTATCGAAGAGTTCTTTGTGCGTATATACCATTACCACTAACAAGCGAGAATAAATTAATCTTATTAGTACAAAAGTATTGGATGTCTACTTCATTATTATACCGTTAAAAACAAAATACCGACATAATGTCGGTATTTTTCAGCTACTAATTTTAAACGACTAAAATAGCTTATTTAGCAACGCGGCCATCATCATGACAAGTATCACAAGTTGGCATTTCGCCTACTTTGATTTCATGTGGTGCATGACAATCTGCACACATTAAAATACCATCATGTGGCTTGTGGTTTTCATCCATTTCGGCTAATGAACCATGACAACTTTGACATTGCTCAAATTCATATGCACCATCTTTTGATGGCTCACCATCTGCGTGACAAGTTTCACAGCCACCCATTTCAACGTGAAACTCTGCGAGGGTTTCATCAGCAGCAAATGATGCAGAAGACATCATCATTACCGCAAAACCGGCCGCAAACAATGCGCTTAGTAATTTATTGCTCACTATTCATTCCTCCAATTTAGTATGTGCCCGCATTCTTTTTATCTGATACGGATCACCACACTACAACACGACACTTTACTTGAGAGTTTACTCAACAACGTTATATACAAAACAATCTAAAATTGATTGGCAATGTAAACTTAGTTAATTAGTCCACTTTAAGCAAAATTAATTTATATCAAATAATAATAGCAGTGTTAATACTTTGAATATGTGCGCTACATCATGTAAATCGATGGTTTTTAGCTAACAAACCACTTACCAACAAAAAGTACTAATTTAGCAAAATCTAACCAGAAACAGAAAAATACCCATAAAAAGCCAGTTACTCACATAACCGGCTTGTTTAAAAAGTATCGAGCGATTCTAGAATGGAACGACAAAAGTATTAATCGATATTAACTGCGCGACTTTTCTAAACGGGCAAGTAAACTAGAGGTATCCCAACGATTACCTTTCATCGCCTGTACTTCTGAATAGAACTGATCAACTAGCGCTGTGACAGGTAAATGACTACCATTTTGACGAGCTTCATCTAACGCTATACCTAAATCTTTACGCATCCAGTCGATAGCAAAACCAAAATCATATTGACCTTGCCACATAGTCTGATAACGGTTCTCCATCTGCCAACTTTGTGCCGCACCTTTACTGATAACTTCAATCACTTTCAAGCCATCCAAACCAGCACTTTTGGCAAAATGAAGCCCTTCCGCTAAGCCTTGAACCACACCAGCAATACAAATTTGATTAACCATTTTAGTTAACTGTCCAGAACCAACAGGCCCTAACAATTCTGCACAACGGCTATAAGCAGCGATAACAGGTTTAACCACATCAAAGTGAGTTTGTTCCCCCCCCATCATCACGGTTAATACACCATTTTCGGCACCCGCTTGACCACCTGAAACTGGGGCATCCAAAAATCCGATATTAAGTGGTTCAATTTGCGCGGCAATTTCACGAGCGACATCTGCAGACGCCGTAGTATGATCAACTAAAATAGCGCCAGAATGCATACCATGAACAGCACCTTGCTCACCCAATACTACCTGGCGTAGGTCATCATCATTACCGACACAAATAAAAACAATGTCTTGACCTTGAGCTGCATCTTTAGGTGTATCAGCAGACTTACCACCATACTGTGCTACCCACTTTTTCGCTTTCGCGCTGGTACGGTTATACACTGTGACGTCATGACCCTGCTGAGTTAAATGCCCCGCCATTGGGAACCCCATAACGCCTAATCCAATAAATGCTACCTTAGCCATACTTTCCCCTTATTTATTCAACTGAAGGTTTAACGTGAGCTTCCATTTCTGCCCCAATGCGTTTACGCATATCCATTAAACGTAAAGCGGCGTCACGTAGACGAATATCATCGGCAGTTTGTGGGATCCACTCAGGAACTGGAGTCGGTTCCCCTTCATCGTCGACAGCTACCATGATCACAATACAATGCGTGGTTAAATAACGTGCTGACTCTTTAGGATCGCCCGCCTTCACGTCTATGGCAATGTGCATGGATGTCGTACCAGTATAAATGACTTTACCAGTCACTTCGACGATATTCCCCACATGAATAGGCTTAACAAAGCGGATGCCACCTGCATAAACTGTAATACAATACTTACCACTCCAGCCAGCGGCGGCTGCATAAGCAGCCAAATCGATCCATTTCATTACTGCGCCGCCATGCACTTTACCGCCGAAATTTACATCTGCGGGCTCAGCTAAAAAACGTAATGTAATCTGCCTATCTTGTCCGGCCATACAGCCTCCTAGTCATCGCAAGATATATCGAAACTTAACGATACACTTTGTATTAATACCAATCATTAAAAGAGATAAAAAAAGCGCCATCGGCGCTTTTTTTGAGCAAATAATATTAATCCATTCTTTTGAATAATAATGAACCGTTTGTACCACCGAAACCAAATGAATTACATAAGGCATAATCAAATTGATGACGGCGAGATGTGTGGGCAACAAAATCTAAGTCGCAACCTTCATCTGGGTTATCTAAGTTGATTGTTGGCGGTACGTGTTGATCGCGTAATGCAAGCAGAGTAATAATGGCTTCAACTGCGCCAGCTGCGCCCAACAAATGCCCCGTCATTGATTTAGTCGAACTCACCAATACCTCGTAGGCATGTGGTCCAAATACCGATTTAACGGCAGCCGTTTCGGCTTTATCACCAGCGTTAGTTGAGGTGCCATGGGCATTAATATAACCCACAAGCTCTTTCTCTATTTGGGCATCATTAATGGCATTAACCATCGCAGCCGCTGCGCCTGCACCGTCACTTGGAGGTGATGTCATGTGGAATGCATCGCCACTCATACCAAAACCAACTAACTCACCGTAAATTTTAGCACCACGCGCTTTAGCTCGCTCATACTCTTCCATAACAATAACACCTGCGCCATCACCAATAACAAAGCCATCACGGTCTTTATCCCAAGGACGACTTGCTGCAGTGGGATCGTCATTACGCGTCGATAATGCTTTAGCGGCACTAAAACCAGCAACACCTAGTGGGCTAGTCACATCTTCAGCGCCACCTGCGACCATGACATCGGCATCACCATAGGCAATGGTGCGTGCTGCAAAACCGATATTATGTACGCCCGTAGTACACGCAGTGGTAACCGCAAAGTTGGGGCCTGTCATACCATACATAATCGACAAATGGCCTGCGATCATATTGATAATAGTACTTGGCACAAAAAAGGGTGACACTTTGCGTGGTCCGCCGTTTAATAATGCTGAATGGCCTTGCTCGATTAACCACATTCCGCCCATACCCGCGCCAATAGCGGTACCGATGCGAGCGGGGTTTTCTTGGCTCATATCTAAGCCTGAATCTTTAACGGCTTGAATACCCGCCGCCATGCCATATTGGATAAACAAATCCATTTTACGGGCATCTTTTTTGCTTAGGTATTGTTCGACGTCAAAATCTTTCACTGAACCACTAAAACGAGTGCCATACTCACTCGCATCAAACTTAGTAATGGGAGTAATACCACTCTTACCAGCCAGTAAGGCATTCCAAGTAGACTCGACATCATTACCCACAGGAGTCACAAGACCAAGACCTGTGATGACGACACGACGTTTAGACATGATATTCACCTTTAAATAAAATCTGCCACGATGCCATTTATTGCGATATAGCTAAAGAAAGTTAAGGAAGGATGTTCTCTTGCAATTAAATGAAACGAGCGTTTACAAATGTTTTAAACAAAAAAAGGCGGCATAAATGCCGCCTTTTTTTGTGAATTCTTGATTACTGATTTTTAGAAACGTAATCGATCGCTGCTTGAACAGTAGTGATCTTTTCAGCTTCTTCGTCAGGGATCTCGGTATCAAACTCTTCTTCTAGAGCCATAACCAATTCAACAGTGTCTAGAGAATCGGCACCTAAATCGTCTACAAAAGAAGCAGCTGATTTAACGTCTTCTTCTTTAACGCCAAGTTGCTCAATGATGATTTTCTTTACACGTTCTTCGATGTTGCTCATTAGTTTTCTTTCCTATTCAAATTACGCACTTGCGTAAGATTGCGAGTAGTTTATTCGAATTAGATAACAATGCAAGCTTAGATTTTGTGGTCTAACCACAAAAATTAACATTGAATTGTCACTAACACTGACTCAAATGAAGGTAGTTGCCTACCCATCGCTCTTAAACCATGTACATACCGCCATTCACATGCAAGGTTTCGCCTGTGATGTAAGCAGCTGAATCCGAGGCCAAAAACAATACTGCATTGGCAATTTCTTGTGCTTGCCCTAATCGTTCCATCGGAACTTGCGACATAATAGCTTGTTGCTGCTCATCTGTCAGCTCATCTGTCATATCGGTCTGAATAAATCCAGGTGCGATAGCATTCACTGTTATTTGACGAGATGCAACCTCTCTTGCAAGAGATTTTGTAAATCCAATCAAACCAGCTTTAGCCGCCGAGTAATTTACTTGGCCGGCATTGCCCATTGTACCAACAACTGAACCGATACTGATAATTCGTCCGAAACGTTTTTTCATCATAGATCGCATTACTGGTTTAGACAATTTAAATAATGATGTCAAATTAGTGTCAATAATATCTTGCCATTCATCATCTTTCATCCGCATTAATAAATTATCACGGGTAATACCAGCATTGTTGACAAGAATATCAACATCACCAGCCTTTTCTTTGATCTGGCTATATAAATCAGCCACTGACTGAGAATCGGTGACATTTAACACCATCCCAAAGCCTTTGTCACCTAAGTATGCTTGAATCGCTGCAGCGCCTTTCTCACTGGTTGCGGTACCAATAACTAATGCCCCAGCTTGAACTAATGATTCAGCAATTGCACGACCAATACCGCGACTGGCTCCTGTGACTAAGGCAATTTTACCCTCTAAACTAATGCTAAAGCTCATATCAACTCCCTTATTCGACTAATGCTGCAAATGAGGCAACATCATTGACCGCTTTAGCGGCTATCGATTTATTAATTCTTTTCGTTAAACCGGTTAATACTTTACCTGGTCCACATTCTATTAGCTGTGTAACGCCTTGTGTAGCCATAAACTCTACTGTTTCGCTCCAACGTACAGGACAATACAATTGACGCACCAATGCATCTTTGATTGCTTGTGCGCTTGTAGGCATTGCGACATCGACGTTATTAATAACATTGATTGTAGGTTCTAAGAATGTCACCTCAAGTAAGGCTTTAGCTAATTCATCAGCGGCTGGTTTCATTAATAAGCAATGTGATGGCACACTCACAGGCAAGGCCACTGTCATTTTAGCCCCAGCAACTTTACATGCAGCAGCAGCTCGTTCAACTGCGACTTTTTCGCCAGCAATAACGACTTGACCAGGGCTGTTGTAGTTAACAGGGCTCACCACATCGCCTTGAGCAGACTCTGTGCACGCTTCAGCGATAGCATCATTATCAAGACCAATAATGGCATACATGGCGCCAGAACCGGCAGGAACCGCTTGTTGCATTAACTTACCACGCAATTCAACTAATTTAACCGCATCAGTAAATGCCATCACACCGGCGCACACTAATGCGGAGTACTCGCCAAGGCTGTGGCCAGCAAGTAAAGATGGCAATGGTTTATTTGACGCTTGATATGCTCGCCAAATAGCCACGCTTGCTGTCAGCAACGCAGGTTGAGTTTTGTCTGTTTCATTTAAGATTTCAGCTGGACCATTGGCCACTAAATCCCATAAATCGTAGCCTAACACTTCACTCGCTTCAGCGAAGGTTTTCCCAATAATATCGTTAGATTGAGTCAATTCGGCTAACATTCCTACGGCCTGCGAACCTTGGCCAGGAAATACAAAAGCAACATTTTCCATAAACGCTTACCTGTATAAAGAATTAAAAAGTAAATATTAAAAACGAATTAATGCACTGCCCCATGCAAAACCGCCACCGAACGCTTCAAGCAATAATAATTGTCCACGCTGAATTCGGCCATCACGCACAGCCTCATCTAATGCAATAGGCACAGAGGCAGCAGATGTATTGCCATGTTTCGCTAAGGTTAATACGACTTTATCTAAACTCATGTGCAGTTTTTTTGCCGTGGCATTAATGATGCGAAAATTAGCCTGATGTGGCACGAGCCAATCAATTTCTGATTTATCGACATTATTAAGACGCAAGGTTTCAGTAACCACATTAGACAATTGCGTAACTGCGACTTTAAACACATCGTTGCCTTTCATCGTCATAAAGCCTACAGCTTCAGAACTTTCATTCGCACGAGGAGGAAAAGAGCATTTTAATAAATCCCCTTGGCTACCATCAGCATAAATGTGTGTCGCAATGATACCTGGAGTATCACTTACACCAATAACAGCGGCACCAGCCCCATCACCAAATAATATGACAGTTGAGCGATCAGCAGGATCACACATTCGTGACAATACATCAGAGCCAATAACCAGTATTTTTTTAGCCGAACCTGTTTTTACGAATTGATCCGCAATCGATAAAGCATAAATAAAACCTGAACACGCAGCGGCAATGTCGAAGGCTGGAATATTTTTAATGCCTAATAAGGCTTGAATTTCACATGCGGCAGCAGGAAATGCATTTGATGCACTTGTGGTTCCGCAAACAATCATATCAAGCTCGCTTGCATCGATCCCAGCCATTTCAAGTGCTTTTAATGCCGCTTGATAACCCATTGTTGAAACCGATTCGTCTGATGCAGCAATGCGCCGCTCTGAAATACCGGTTCGGTCAACAATCCATTGGTCACTGGTTTCAACCATTTTTTCGAGATCTTGATTGCTACGAACTTGCACAGGTAGATAGCTACCTGTTCCGAGAATTTTTGTGTGCATATATGAGATCAGCTATTGATGTCTAAAAGAATCGACTCCAAACGATCTTTAATCATTTCAGGAAGACGACGTTTTGCTTCTGTTGCTGCTAAATTTAATGCTTGTAAAAATGCAGCTTCATCCGCGTTACCATGACTCTTTACTACTATTCCGCGCAATCCTATCAGACTTGCACCATTGTAGTGGTCGGGGTTCATCTTATTGAGAACAGCTTGTATACGAGGAGCGATGAGTTTGGAGAGTAAACGAACAAAAAAACCATCATTCAAGCCACGTTTTAATTGGTGAACTAATAACTTGGCAATCCCTTCTGACGTTTTTAAAGTAATATTGCCGACAAAGCCATCACAGACAATCACATCAACATTACCAGTATAAATTTCATCCCCTTCAACGAAGCCAATATAATTGACTTGTTCAGTCTGTTGAAGAATTTGCCCTGCTTGTTGAACTTGATCATTGCCCTTAATCGCTTCAATACCGACATTAAGTAATGCCACTTTAGGACGGGGTTTCTTATGGACTGCTTCACATAATACCGACCCCATGATTGCAAACTGAAATAAGGTATCGGAGTCACAAGAGACATTTGCACCTAAATCAAGCAAATAAACAGGCTTTCCTGTCATAGTCGGTAAGCAAGACACCAAAGCGGGCCTATCAATACCAGGTAAGGTTTTTAATAGCACTTTAGCCATTGCCATTAATGCACCGGTATTACCGGCACTGACACAAGCAGTGGCTTTACCATCACGAACAAGTTCAAGCGCAATTCTCATGGAACTGTTTTTACGCGAACGCAAAGCATGAATTGGCCTATCACTCATGGTGACAACTTCAGTGGTATGGATAATTTCTATGCGAGCTAAATCAGTAGAGGATGTTTGAGGTAGATATTTTTCTATTTCGGTTTCATTACCAACCAAAATAATTTTTAAACTTGTGTGAAATTTCAATGCCTGCAAGGCTGCAGGCACTGTTACGTGGGGACCGTGATCGCCCCCCATCGCATCTAACGCAAGCGTCAGATCTTTCATTAGATTAACAACAAATTACTTGTTGATAACCTTTACACCGCGGTAAAAACCATCAGCAGTCACATTGTGACGTTGATGAATTTCACCACTAGTAGCGTCTACTGACAATTGAGCAGTGCTCAATGAATCATGTGAACGACGCATACCACGCTTTGAACGTGATTTTTTATTCTTTTGTACAGCCATTGGACCTGTCTCCTACGATTACTTGCTCTTCAGTTTTTCTAACACTGCAAACGGATTTGGACGCTCCTCATGAGCGGGTTCGATCTCGCCTACAACTATATCTTTCGATCCCAACTTACAATTACTATCATCATGCATCGGAATAATAGGCATAGCGACTATCAATTCATCTTCAATCAATTGATGCAGACGTACTTCGCCAATCTCATTACACTCAATTGGATCATACGCATCCGGGAGCTCATCGATTTCTGCCTCAGTCTTACAAGGACTAAAACAAAAGTCGACCGTAACCTCAGTAGTAAATTGTGTCATGCAGCGTTGACATAGCAGAGTGAGCTCCGTCACAGCCTTCCCGCGAAGGTAGACTATCCCCTGTAAATCGACACCACATTCTAACGACACAACTACGTCGGAACAGTCGCCGGCACATAACTCGCTTAATCGCTTTAATTGCTTACCTAAAATGAAACCTTCATATCGAAGACTACTAGAGGCAGCGCGTATAGGATCAATTGAAACCGGTATCTTTACTGTTTGCATAAGGCGCGCATATTATAGTTTGAAAACGCTGGAGTCAAAGAAAATTTCCGTAAAAATACGGTAACCTCACCTAAAAATGAACTTTAGATACTCTTCAATCCGGCATTAAATTTAAAAGTTGGCAAATTTTACCGAACCCAGCCCCATCACACAAGCATTACTCGAGAAAAATGATCCATTTACATTGATGAATACAGTAAACTGACTAATATTCTGTTATTAGCCAAGAAATAATGAAACAAACCCAATGAAATTCAAACTTGTACTTGCATCAACCTCACCTTTCCGTCAGCAATTATTGCGAAAATTAATGTTACCTTTTGACTGTGTTAATCCTGATATTGATGAAACGCCTTTTAAAGATGAAACAGCATTAGCCTTAGTGAAAAGGTTGGCAGAACAAAAAGCATTAGCTGGCGCGAACTTAATTGGTCAAACACCAGTGACACAATTCATTATTGGCTCAGATCAAGTTGCGTTAATTAACGGTCAGATTATCGGCAAGCCAAATACAATCGACAATGCGATAGCTCAATTAAGCGCTGCTTCAGGCCAAGCAATCACTTTTTATACTGGTCTTGCGGTGTTCAATAATGTCACTAAACAAATGTTATCGTATGTTGAACCATTTACAGTACATTTTAAGCATTTATCTGCTGCGCAAATTCGCTATTACATCGACGCAGAACAACCTCTTTATTGTGCTGGGAGTTTTAAATGTGAAGGATTAGGTATTGCTCTTTTTGATCGTTTAGAAGGTGATGACCCTAATACTTTAATCGGCCTGCCATTGATTAAGCTTATTTATTTACTAGAACAGCACGGCGTTGATGTACTCAGCAAAGAATCTGAACACTCCATAAAATAATGGTTTAATGCCGGTTAATTATGAGGAAATGGTTAACTTTAGAAATGTGAACATACGTGTAAAATAACAGGACATGCAGCGCAGAAAATTAGTAAGCTAATGATATACAGCGTCGACAGTACGTACTATCCGACGCTGCTATAGTTGTCGTGGTCAAGTTCAATCATAAACATAAGCCAACAAAGTTAAAGATATTGACGTATCTCAAGTGGCTGGTCGACAATTGCGCGTGGCTTTAACGTTCTCAATCTTGATTCACTATGGGCACCATAACTCACGCCAATACCCGCCATACCCGCGTTATTGGCCATAGTTAAATCGTGAACCGAATCACCAATCATAATGGCTCTATCCGCAGTAATATCAAAATGAGTCAATAGCGAATATAACATCTCAGGATGCGGCTTACTTTCAGCATCATCTGCACAACGTGTCGCATGGAAATACTGACCTAATCCCGTGAGTTCAAGTACTTTATCTAGCCCCTCGCGTCCTTTGCCCGTCGCTACAGCCAATTGATAACCTGCGGCATGTAGATTGCGGATCAGCGATTCGACGCCCTCAAATAAAGGCGTAGGTTGCTCATTAGCAATATGGTGTCGTCGATAGCAACTAATAATCTGCTGATGATTCTGATGCTCAGCAAATAGAATCGGCATTATTTGAGGTAAAGATAAGCCGATAATATCTCTCACTTGCTGTTCTGATGGAATAGGCAAACTAAGCTCTCGTGCTACATCTTGCATACAAGACACTATGTGACCTACCGAGTCCATGAGTGTGCCATCCCAATCGAAAATGACCAGCTCAAAAGCCTTATCTTGACTATCCAATACCATTCCTTACTTCATTTACACACCACTGTGGGTGCTAGACTCTTTTTAATTTATCAAGCGTATTGAGTAACACTGGATCTAAAGGCGCTTTAACTCGCATGATTTCATTATTTTCAGGATGAGTAAATTTAAGCTCCGCCGCATGTAAAAAAAGACGGTCTAGTCCCAATACACGCATACTGTCATCAAATTGCTGTTCGCTGTATTTATCATCGCAAGCTATTGCATGGCCAGCATATTGACAATGCACCCGAATTTGGTGAGTACGTCCAGTCACAGGACTCGCCTTAACCAAAGTACAACCCTGGTAACGTTGCATGATTTTATAACGAGTTTCCGACTCTTTACCCTCTTTATTAACCCGTACGATACGTTCGCCCGACTTTAAGGTGATTTTTAATAATGGTGCCTTAACCACTTTATCGCTTGCTTGCCAATCACCTCGAACCAGAGCTAGATAATCTTTTTGCATGGTTTTACTGCGTAATTGCTCATGCAAATGCTTTAACGCACTGCGCTTTTTAGCCACAAGCAAAACGCCAGAGGTATCTTTATCTAATCGATGTACTAATTCTAAAAACTTCTGCTGCGGACGCAGTGAACGCAAACCTTCAATCACACCATAATCGACACCGCTACCACCATGCACAGCAATACCAGCAGGTTTATTTAGGACAATTAAATGATTATCTTCATGGATAATACGGTCTTCAAGCTGCGACACTCTCGATAAATTAGGCGAAGGTGCTTTGCGATTGTCTTTTTCTGCAACTCGAACTGGTGGTATACGAACAATGTCATCTATTTGTAATTTGTAGTCAGGTTTAATACGTTTTTTATTCACCCGCACTTCCCCTTTACGTACGATCCGATAGATCATACTTTTGGGAACACCTTTTAATTTAGTTAGCAAAAAATTATCGATTCGTTGTTCAAAATGATCTTCGTCGATAGTCACGTATTCAACTTGGGGAGTAGTTTCAGTATTCATGATGCGCCATATAGTGGGGACCCCAATAGTGTACCTTATCTTGTAAATGCTTGGCTATTGCCACATAAGACTTGAAATAAATACATGAAAGAATATGGGCTTTTGATTGCTGAAAATAACGATTGTTGCTATATTTGCCCACAGGTTGAGAGTAAACAGTGGATAAAGTGTTCACAACTTTCACCAAATGCGAAAAACTAACAGTTAAAAAAACAGACTTTACCGGTAGCAACTCATTGATTTGCAAATTGTATTCATTAAAAAACGACAAAAACCGTTTGTACAATTAAACCGTAAGTATTTAGTAAAGATTTTAATTTAACTGGAGTAAATCGCCCCAAATTCGAACAACATTTTAGCTTGTTATCAAACAAACCGATTCGACTTGGGCATTAACGGATTAAAATACCATAATTTATGGGGTTGGTTGAAACTCAACCAATTCCTTGTTTTTGTAAACATTAGAAAATGAGCCATAAATAGGATGCGACACGCAGTGACTGCGTTTTACAGTAATGAGCACCTAATTGCCTGGATCTAACCGTGAGGTTATACCGATTAATTCAGGCCCGTAATGCAGAAAAATCGTGTTGTTTGATGACCTCATTCAGAAGAATCACGTCATCATGAAACGTATGTTAATTAATGCAACTCAATCAGAAGAGTTGCGCGTAGCCCTAGTAGATGGGCAAGAGCTGTATGATTTAGACATCGAAAGTCCAGGTCACGAACAGAAAAAATCTAATATCTACAAAGGTAAAATCACTCGAGTAGAACCGTCACTTGAAGCTGCATTTGTTGATTACGGTGCAGATCGTCACGGTTTTTTACCCCTAAAAGAAATTGGTCGCGAATACTTCCCTAAAGGTTATTCATTCCAAGGTCGCCCAAACATTAAAGAAGTTGTTCAGGAAGGCCAAGAAGTTATCGTTCAGATTGATAAAGAAGAACGTGGCAACAAAGGCGCAGCACTAACAACCTTTATTAGTCTTGCAGGCTCTTACTTAGTATTAATGCCTAATAACCCTCGTGCTGGCGGTATTTCTCGTCGTATCGAAGGTGATGAACGCACCGAACTCAAAGAAGCGATGTCTGAGTTAGATGTACCTAATGGTATGGGCTTAATTGTTCGTACTGCAGGTGTAGGAAAAGAATCAACAGAGCTAAAATGGGACTTAAAAGTACTTCAACATCATTGGGATGCCATTCTAGAAGCCGCTCAAAGTAAAGCAGCACCATTCTTAATTCATCAAGAAAGTAACGTGATTGTACGCGCTATTCGTGACTATTTACGTCGTGATGTTGGCGAAATCCTTATCGATCACCCACGTATTTTCGAAGAAGCCAAAATGCACATTGGTTTGGTTCGCCCTGACTTTGTAGAACGCGTAAAACTATACGATTCTGAAGTGCCACTATTTACTCACTTCCAGATTGAATCACAAATTGAATCGGCGTTCCAACGGGAAGTTCGTTTGCCTTCAGGCGGATCAATTGTTATTGACCCAACAGAAGCATTAACGTCTATCGATATCAACTCTGCCCGTGCAACAAAAGGCGGCGATATTGAAGAAACTGCATTAAACACTAACCTTGAAGCAGCCGATGAAGTGGCTCGTCAATTACGTCTTCGTGACCTAGGTGGCTTAGTAGTAATCGACTTTATCGACATGACACCAGTGCGTCATCAGCGTGAAGTTGAGAACCGTTTACGTGATGCAGTGCATCATGACCGTGCACGCGTACAATTAGGCCGTATTTCTCGTTTTGGTTTAATGGAAATGTCACGCCAACGTTTACGTCCTTCACTTGAAGAATCAGCGGCACATATATGCCCACGTTGTCATGGTCAAGGTACGATTCGAAGTACTGAATCATTAGCGCTTTCTATCCTGCGTTTAATGGAAGAAGAAGCGATTAAAGAGAATACCACCCAAATAGAAGCTATTGTGCCTGTTGATGTGGCGGCATTCTTATTAAATGAAAAACGTAAAGCAATTCGTATTACAGAAGAACGTCATCAAGTTGAAGTGTACATCATCCCAGATGCTAATATGCAAACACCTGACTACCGTGTCGTTCGTCGTAAAAGTGATGACGAAGTCTGTGAATCAAGCTACAAGCGTGTAGAACAGCCTGCTGCAAATCTGTATGAACCTCGTAAACTTGAACGTGCAGCTTCGCAAGAACCAGCGTTAAAAGGCTTCGCGTCACCACAAAAAGCGCCAGAAGCACCAGTAGCTGCTACTCCAGTTGCGAAAACACCTACCGCTGCAGCGCCAACTCAACCTGGTTTCTTCGCTCGTATCGTATCCGCTATTAGTGCATTATTTTCTGATAGCAGCACCGACACTAAAGAAGTTAAACCCAGCACTCCGACTAAAAACAATAGTCAGACAAATAATCGTCGTCCACGTCGTAATGACAGCCGCAACGATAACGCTAATCGTAATGACAAACGCAATGACAGTCGTAATGACAATCGTCGTCAGCGTAATGACAGTGATAAGCCAAAAGATGGTGTAGAACCGCGTACTCGTAACAAGCGTAATGATCGAAATAGCAAAACCAATACTCAAGACGACAACGCACGCAACAAACCACAAACTGAAAAAGTAGATAAGCCACTACCGCAAACTACTGATACTAAAGTTGCTGAGGCTAAAACTGCTGAAGTTAAAGTCAGTACTGAAAAGTCGCCTAAGCAAGAAGCCGCACGAGAGCGTCGTCAACGTCGTAACCTTCGTCGTAAAGTTCGTATTGAAAATGAGCAAAATGAAGAGTCAGTTGTAAAAGCAACTGACACTAACACCACCGATAACATCGATAAAGACACAGCAGCGATAGCCGCTAATGTGTCAGAAACCAATACAGTAGAAGCCAAAGCAACTGAAGAAAAAACAGAAGCAAAAGCTACTCGTAGCCGTCGTCAGCCAAGAAAAGACCGAAGTGAATCGTCTGCTGAAGTGAAAAACACGGCAGTTTCAACTGCTGCAGATAACGCCGAAATAGCACCGACGCTATCAACAACTGACATGACTCAGCAAGCTGGTCATGACCAAACTGGTAAAGATACACTAGCAAAAACCGACACGGTAAATGCTGAACAGACTGATGAACAATCATCCGCCGTAAATGCGTCTACTGAAGAAACTGCAAGCCAAGAGAAAACGGTTGCAGAAAATGATGATGACTCAGCTGAAGGTCGCGAAGGTCAACGTCGTAGTCGTCGTAGTCCGCGTCACCTTCGTGCTGCTGGTCAACGTCGTCGTCGTGATGAAAGTGACACTACTCAACCTGCAGTATTTACCTCTGTTGATGAGCTAGAAAAGCAACTAGATGCCGAGCAATCACAAAGTAAACTGCCTGCAACAAAAGCAGACCAACCTACCGAAGTGAAAGTGAACGAGACGAAAACAGAAACACAAGTCGCTCCAGTTGAAGTGGTAGCAGAAACTAAAGTGGTAGAGACTCCTGCTGTAGAAGCAAAAGTTGAAACCAAAGCTGTTGAAACTGTCGTTGAAGCAAAAGCTGAAACCAAAGCTGTTGAAAATGTCGTTGAAGCAAAAGCTGTCGAGCCTGTTGTACAACCAACTGCTGAAAAAGTGATTGAACCAACCAAGGTTGTAGAGCAACCAGTTGTATCGGTAACGGCTGAAGTGAAAGTTAAAGCAGAACCCATCAGTGCAGAACCGGCACGAAACAATGAACGTGAAAAAGCCGTTGCGTCAAATGCTTCTGCGCCTATGGCCAAACCTGCTGCGATTACACGCAAGGCTAAACCGCAAATAGCACCAGAAGTTAAAGTCGATGTTAGTGAAACTACACCGGCAGACGTTGCACCTAAAACTGTTGCTAAAACCAGTCGCTTTGGTTCTATGGTGTCATCAGATATGACTAAGCCAACAGTAGATGTTCGTGAACAACAAGCAGTTCCGCAAGGACGTTCTTATGACGCACAAACAACAGAAGCCAACGTCGAAAAAGTGGCCCAAGGTAATAGTGCATCATCAGGTATGGCTCGCCCAGGTAAGTAACACCTTAAGGTATCTTTCGACTCCTTAACAAAAAAGCCATGCTCTGCATGGCTTTTTTATTTGTCATGTATCCATGTGTAATCTCAATTACCAAGAGTTCATGCAGATACATTTAACACACCGAATATACTCAAGTGAATTAAATGCGCTTAATTCAGCGATAATAGCTTGGTTGTCAGCCCTTGTTAGACATTAGTGAGATAGCGTAAACATGTGACATTATTGAATTCGAGTTGATTGAAAAATCCAGAACAAAAAAAGGGCAACGATTGTATATGCAATCGTTGCCCCTTTTTATTAAATTCAAGATTAGTTTTTACGTTTATCGGCAAATTTACTCATGACTTTATCAAACTTAGGTTTAACCACTAATTGACAATAAGGCTGCTCACCGTGTTTGGCAAAGTAGTCTTCATGATAATTCTCAGCAGGGTAAAAAGTATCAAATGCACTCACTTCGGTCACTATTGGTTTAGGCCAAACGTGTTGTTCAGTTAATGCGTTAATAAACCGATTAGCAGCATCAATTTGCTGACTATTATGAGCAAAAATAACTGAACGATATTGTGGTCCTTTGTCATTACCCTGCTGATTTAATGTCGTTGGGTCATGACTTTCAAATAACACTGCTAATAAAGTCTCATAACTAATCACTGCGGGATCAAACTCAATTTGTATCACTTCAGCATGACCCGTACGACCAGAACAGACCGCATCATAATTGGCATCTTTGGCGTCGCCACCACAATAACCCGACTTAACACTCTGTACGCCTTTAAGCTGCGAAAAAATGGCTTCAATACACCAAAAACACCCTGCACCAAAGGTTGCTTTCTCGTTTGGCGTACTAGCAGAGCTTACTTGGCTTAGTTCATCCAATGGTGTAAACACCATCGACACAGAATTGACACAATGACGAATATTGTTTTCTGTTAAATGTTCACCTTCAAATACATGGCCCAAATGACCGCCACATTGTGCACAGGTAATTTCGGTTCTGTGACCATCGGCATCAAGAGTATGCTTTACCGCTCCTTCAATTTCGTTGTCAAATGCAGGCCAGCCACAATGAGCATTAAACTTATGTTCACTTTTATATAAAGGTGCAAGACACTTTTTACACAAATACATGCCCTGAACATCATGATCGACATATTCACCACTAAAAGGACGTTCAGTGCCTTTCTGTTCAATAACGTATTTTTCAAATTCAGTTAAATTATTCATTACTGTTCTCATTGAGTTTACTTGTCGCTTAAATAAACAATACGTGAGATCTGCGGCATCAGTTCAACCATTGCAAAGCGAAGACGCGCAAATAATTGCGACAAAGTGTGACTAAGGTTACCATTGCAGTGGGTCAACACACTAATAAGAAATACATAATGAAACTAAATACAATTGATTACCTTGCACCAGATAGTGCTGAGCGCTTTGTTGAATCTCTTCGTGAAACGGGCTTTGGGGTATTATCAAACCACCCTATTCAAAAGCAACTTGTCGAAGATATTTATAAAGAATGGTACAGTTTCTTTCAATCCGAACAAAAACATGACTTTTTGTTTAAAGCAGAAACTCATGATGGTTTTTTCCCAGCATCGATTTCTGAAACAGCCAAAGGCAACAACGTAAAAGATATCAAAGAATATTATCACGTGTATCCTTGGGGCCGTATTCCTGATTCATTAAAAGCAAATATTCTTGCCTATTATGAACATGCCAATGCCTTAGCATCAGAGTTACTTAGCTGGATTGAGCAATACACTCCACCAGAAGTGGCTGTTAAATATACTATTCCGTTACCAGACATGATTGCCCAAAGCCAACAAACTTTATTGCGAATTTTACATTACCCACCAATGCAAGGTGATGAAGAAATGGGGGCTATTCGTGCTGCAGCACATGAAGATATTAATCTCATCACCTTATTACCTGCAGCAAATGAACCAGGGTTACAAGTTAAAACCCAAAGCGGTGAATGGATTGATGTTCCCAGTGACTTTGGCAGTATCATTATTAACATCGGTGACATGTTGCAAGAAGCTTCAGGTGGTTACTTCCCGTCGACATCTCACCGAGTCATTAATCCTGAAGGTGCTGATAAAACTAAGTCTCGAATTTCACTACCTTTATTTTTACACCCCAATCCAGAAGTGGTGTTATCTGAGCGCTACACAGCCAACAGTTACTTAATGGAAAGATTACGTGAGTTAGGCGTTATTTAATCTGATTTGCATAGATACCAAGCGCCTTAGGGCGCTTTTTTTATGCTTTTAGTTATCTAACAAGGTACAATATGCCCATTATATTGATTAGATTTTTTTCTTCGTTCTAGCATTCGATTATAAGGCAACATCATGGCAATTCAGTGGTATCCAGGACACATGCACAAAGCACGTAAAGAGATTGAAGAGGCAATGCCTCAAGTGGATCTCGTTATTGAAGTGCTAGATGCACGTATTCCCTACAGCAGTGAAAATCCTATGGTGTCGCAACTCCGTGGTGATAAACCTTGTATTAAATTGCTCAATAAATCTGATTTAGCCGATCCTGAAGTCACTGCTCGGTGGATTGAATACTTAGAGCGTGAACAAGGCGTTCAGGCATCAGCAATCACCACTTTACAACCAGGAATGGTAAGAAGTATTCCAGATCTTTGCCGTAAACTTGTGCCGCATCGTGACACCATGGAAAAAGACATCCGTACCATGATAATGGGTATTCCTAACGTCGGTAAATCTACAATTATTAATACGTTAGCAGGCCGAACTATTGCCAAAACTGGTAATGAACCCGCGGTCACCAAAAATCAGCAGCGTATTAATTTACGTAACGGAATTGTGCTGTCTGATACTCCAGGGATTTTATGGCCGAAAGTGGATAATGAAGCCAGCAGTTATAGACTTGCTGTCACCGGCGCAATCAAAGATACCGCGATGGAATATGAAGACGTAGCCATGTTCGCTGCCGATTACTTTCTTAAAGCTTATCCTGACGAAATTTGTGAACGATATAAGCTTAAATCGCTACCAGCTACCGATATTGAATTACTCGAAGCCATTAGTCGATCTCGCGGAGCACTTCGTCCTGGCGGACGAGTTGATTACCATAAAGTGTCAGAACTATTACTGCATGAATACCGTTCAGGGAAAATCGGCTTATTAAGCCTTGAAACTCCCGAAATGGCTGAAAAAGAAAAAACTGAAGTGGCACGTAAGATGGCTGAAAAAGAAGCCTTGAAGCAACAAAAGATTGAGCAAGAAAAGTTAAAACGTTCTGGCAAGCGTCATAACGATTAACTTTGTGCATAGTTAGTTTGGTAATAACTCTTTTAGAATGACAATATTAGTTGTTAGTTTTAGTGATTAGTTACATACACCATATTTAATCAAAGTCTATTTTTGGCAGCAACCAGTTGAGCAGCTAACGCTGTAAGACTGGCTTCAAGTAAATCGATGACCAATTCAAACCCCATCTCACCGCCATAATAAGGATCAGGCACCTCCTGCTCCTCACTGTCAGCGAACGCCAAAATCAAATGTAATTTATATTGATAATCTGTAGGACAACGCTCAAGCAAATCAGCTAAATTTGCTTCATCAGCAGCCAATATAAGATCAAAATCTTCAAAATCACTATTGCTGACTTGCCTTGCTTTCATACCCGAAAAATCTAATCCGCGTTTAACCCCGGCAACGACGCTACGATGATCAGGTGCATTACCCTTGTGATAAGCCATGGTTCCAGCTGAGTCGATATTAAGTTGTAAATTATGTCTCTCTGCCTGTTGTTTAAATACTGCCTCCGCAGTGGGAGAGCGACATATATTACCCATACAGACGAATAGCACGGAGTTTATTTTTGCTAGATAAACATCTTTAATCATTCATTGCGCCTTAATCACTCAAAATCATCACATTAGAAACTAAATGGTGATGAATATAATCAAACTTACAAGGTTAATCAGAATATGATCTCTAAATCAAAACCGACTATAGTGTGCTTATCAGACAAACGAATTATTGTTTAGGCCTTTCACGCAAAAATGTGGCAAACCTTGGTGTGCCTTTTTGAGTTAAGCCTAAATATTGATAGGTAATGGTAGATCCTATTAAAGGTGGATTCTCTCGTTGTTTATCACTTAGACCACTACCTACATTGAACACTATGCCAGAAGATGTTTTTACGACCAAAGCTCCCAACATGCCACGATATTTACCTTTCCCTTGTGTATGGCCAATCACTATCGCTTCAGCATCATATTTTGGTTTTAGTTTAACAATATATTCACTACGACCAACGGCATAATAAGCTTGCTGATAATGTAACATCAATCCTTCACCGCCAGCATTAACGACAGAATCGAGCTGTGAAAATAGAGCTTCAGCTGAAGCCACTGTATCCTGCTTAATAACCTGTAAATGTTTAGAGTTCGCACTTTTTACCAACATTTTCATCGCTAAATAGCGTTCAATAAAAGGGCCAGAATGCTGTGGCAAATCAAACATCATAAACTTAACTTCCTGCCAGTCTTCTTCAGGGACTTGTTGGCGTCGAACTAAGGCCGAAATCTGTTCAAAATGGTTACGGCCCAGCCAAAGTTCACCGTCAATAGCGACATTAGGGAACCCAATGATAAATGAGTCAGGTAATACTATGTTTCGGCCACTGCGAGTCAACATTCTTTTGCCATCCCAATAACCCCGAACGCCGTCAAGTTTTTCGCTGACTAAATACTTAGATATCTCTATATCAGGATCATATTGAGTTGCTAATTGAATGGGAGGTGTGGGTAAAACTTCACAGTGTGTGGGGAAACAATATAGTCCAAATAATATCAAAAATATAAAATAGATTATCTTACTCATATGCAATCCTTGCGATAGTTGAGATCCTTTAAGTACTGACTTACCTTAGCGGTACATTTTTAACGGCACATAATGTATTTATTAATAAAAATTAATATATGCCTTTCGACACTCGTAATTTATCTGCTTTTCTACAATCGAGCATCAAACTTTCATTATCCTAACAACGTTAAAATGGACACAGCAAAGCCTAGTACATTCGAATGGATTGTCCACCCAAAACTTCAACCCAAAATGATATACAACATTTGAGATAATTTACTGCTGGAAGCATATGAACGGAATGTTACAATCTACAGAATTAAAATCAAAAAGATAATGAGCCAAATGAAACCAGAGAACAATCATGGTCTAAAACGCGTATTTCGAGCTACAGGGTTTTCAATATTAGGTCTAAAGTCAGCATGGAAAAACGAAGCGGCATTTAGACAAGAAACAGTGCTTGCTTGCCTAATGCTACCCGTTGCACTGCTACTCAACATCAGCAGTACTGAACGTATTTTACTTATTATGGCCGTGTTAATTGTATTGATTGTTGAATTATTGAACTCAGCTATTGAAGCGGTAGTTGATCGGGTTGGTGATGAGATCCACCCACTCAGTGGACAGGCAAAAGATATTGCGTCAGCAGCAGTCTTTATCAGTTTAGTATTGTGCGCGTTCACATGGGGTATCATCATTTGGCCATTACTGTCTTAATCGACACCCAAAATAACTAATCGGTGCTTTCATTGAGCGTCAAAATTGAAATAGCTTTTTCAATATATGCCAGTCGTTCATTTTCGGCCCAATAAGCAGCATACACATGTCGGCGAATACATTTAGCATCATTCACATAAAATAATGTGCGATTATCTAACAAGGGTTGAATAAGTGCCTCAGGTAAAAATGCACAACCACCATTATTGAGGATAAAATCCAAGGCCATACGGGCAGAGCTGGTATGTAATACCGGTATCGGTAACATCGTAAAATCTTGAGCGTGGGTAATATTAAAGGCTGTCCCCCAATCCACTTTAACATAAGGCAAATTAGGTGTTTGAGTTAGATTAACGTTCTGTTGTTTAGACACTAAGTATAGTTTGACTTGAGCAAGCTTAACCAATGTCACTTCGTCCAATTTAGGGGGATCAAAAGTGATTGCGATATCTAAAGTGCGTGCTATTAGTTGGCGGTTCATTACCAATGTAGACAAAACATCAGTTCTTAAAGCAACACCTTCTAAGCACAAATGTAATGGCTGTAAAAAGCCTTGAAAATACGAATCCCAAATATTATTACCAGTAGATAATGTCAATTGAGCGTTGTGCTGTTGGTTTAAAGTAATATCCTGTTTTGCCCTTTCCCAAGCATTAAGAACCGCTTCAGCGTGACCAAGCATTCTTTCACCTGCAGGTGTTGGTTGAATATTGTTACGTAAGCGCTCAAAAAGTTCTATACCCAAAATATTTTCTAATTGTTTTATCCTAAAACTAACAGCGCTTCGAGTGAGATAAAGGTTTTCTGCCGCTTTACCAAAGTGCCTAGTTCGAGATACTTCTAAGAAGGTTTTTAATAAATCTGTATCCATAAAAATTCTTTACCAATAAGGACAAAATATTTTGATTTAAAAAATGATAATACTAGCCAATACTCCAGTTGCAAATCTTTATATCTCATAATCTGGAAGGTATTAGCCATGTCTCAGCAATCATTTATCAATGCGAAACAAGCTATTGGAGCTCATACCAATGGGACCAATGACAGCTTTCACTCTTCTAAACGCTTCTATGATGACGTTAATTTCCCTAAAGGATTTAAACGTTGTGGTGACTTTACCAGTAAAGAAGCGGATTTGCTTGAACAACACGGTCAAGCAATGAAAAATTTGGCTGAAGGTAGTCAAATTCCATGTAACGTTGATGAAGATCAATTTGTACAAGTTTCCCAAGGTAAATTGCCCGCCTCAACCGCAATGGAATTATTGTGGATTAAATATTGTCGCTTAGCAAAAGGCAAACCCTTTTATGCTGTTGTAGGCACGATTCATACTCCCTCTAGCGCTAAAGTCGAAATAGAATTTGACGATATTGAAAGTGATGCATCTGACACCGATGAAGCTGAATAGATTCAATATTTAAGCAACCAAAGCAATCGCTTACAATGCATAACAATTAGTTCACAACTACCTAAAAGTAGAGTCTATTATTTACTCTACTTTTAGGTGCATTTGGCCAAAATATCATTCTATATTTTCTCTATTTATTCACAACTCACTGTCACATCACACTTTGACACTAAAATGGGTACTTTTACGTGTTTGAGCTCAAACTACCAATGAAAACTTGATTTAGCACAACAACTCGCTACAAAAACTTCACATTTAATGACAAAGTGCTAGTATGTATATCGAACTGTTTGTCCTATTTATCCTGGTCTATTGTTTATGTTGATGCATTTAACATCCCTTTTTGGATATCATCGTTACATAAATTAGGTATCAGATACGACAACAGCATCATATGAAGACGCATATCTTGTGACACTAGTAAAAAAGAATAAATGCGGAGTTTCAATGATTAAACCTTTTTTTTGTATTGCCATAATGTTATTTGGTACTCAGACGGCGATTTCAGCTCAGAGCCAGAGTGACCATTCATCAACAACAGATAAATACACCATAGACATAGGTGTGTTTTATGCTAACTCCGATTCAAATATGGCTGTCACAAATCCTAAAAATGGTGGTATTTTTCTAATAGATTTTGAAGATGAATTTTTACTCGCTGAAGAACAATACCTACCCTACTTTGAATTTACCTACGAATTTAATCAACGACATAAACTTTTCATCGATTGGAAATCCTTAGATCGCGAAGCTAATAACAACTCAATAAG